>CAZEDP010000211.1:0-2562 GCA_964511035.1 uncultured Gammaproteobacteria bacterium | reverse complement strand
AGAAGATATTGTCCCTAAAGCAAAGAAATTTCTTTTTCATATTTATCCTGAAAACGTTAAATATGTAGAATCTATGTCCTTTCAGGAACGCCATGATATCGTTAATGAGCTCTTAGTCAAGTACAGGACAACGGGATTTAAAAATCTTATTCCTTCACAATATCTCGATTTAGCCCTCAAAGGAGCTATTGTAGCAGTTTTGATTGCTGTTTTCATACCCCTAACGGTATTTTTGGCAAAAAGCGCAATAGAAGGAAGTAAATCAACCAATCAGGATATGCAGAGAAAATTTGAAAATCTTTATCGATAAATCGGTATATTTTTATTGTGATTATATTTTTGTTACCATGAATTTAAGAAAAGTTTGGCTTGGATGAAGAGTTTTTGAAGATTTGGCATAGAGGCAGTTGATGAAAGAAGTCAAAATAAAAGTTTCTTTTCCGCATATGGGAACAATTTATATTGTTGTGGCTTCCCTGATACGGTCATTGGGCGGCGAAGTCATAATACCTCCGTTTACAAGCAAAAAAACCCTGTCTATCGGCACTAAATACAGCCCTGAAGCAATGTGTCTGCCGTATAAACTCTTGTTAGGCAATTATATTGAAGCTATTGAATCCGGAGCGCAAGCCGTGATTATGATTAGCAGTCCGGGTATTTGCCGGCTGGGAGAATACAGCAAAACAATCAAAAATGCCCTCGAAGACCTCGGTTATAACATTAAATACATTGACTTGGACCTCTATAAAGGGAAATTTACTGAAATGCTCGGTTGTCTTAAAAGTATCACGGGCAACAACAACATTATTGAAGTTGTAAAAGCACTCCATCTCGCAATAAACAAAATTTTTGTTCTGGACAGTCTCGATAAAACACTTTCATATTACCGTGCTCGTGAATATACACAGGGTGACGCGGAAAAAGCATACTTAAGAGGCCTGAAATGGATAGATGCAGCTTCCAATAAAAGGGAATTGAAAGAAGCAAAATTCGAAGCCTTCAGGGAAATTAAAAAAACTCCAATCAATGAAAAAAAAGAGGTTTTAAGAGTTGACCTTACAGGTGAAATTTTTATGGTGCTGGATGCCTTTTCAAATCAAAATCTGGAAAGAGAACTCGGCAGACTTGGAGTCGAAACGAGAAGAAGTCTCACTCTCGGAGGGTGGATTAAAACAGCTATTGTGCCGGAAATCATTCGCAAAGAAGAAACTCATCTTGAGAAAGCTTATAAATATGCAAAACCTTATCTGACAAGAGATATAGGCGGAGATGCCATTGAATGTGTAAGTGATGTCGTAAATGCAAAGAGAACAGGTATTGACGGCATTATACACATCAGCCCTTTTACCTGCATGCCTGAAATTATGTCTCAAAATATATTTCCCTCTATCAGAGAAGACGGCGCCGTTCCTTTGTTATCAATTGTGCTTGATGAGCAAACAGGCAGAGCGGGTTATATTACCAGACTTGAAGCCTTTGTTGATTTGATGCGCAGAAGAAAACAAAATATGTCGCTTGTAAGCGCATAGTCTGAATTTTACTTGTTCACAAGAACAGGCAAAAGCTTTTTATATTTTTCAAAAATATCATCAGGCATCTTTCTCAGCATTTTACCTTGTTTATTGGTTGTAACAACTGTTACAACCGCAGACAAAATAAGGGTTCCGGTATCTGCGTTTTTAATGGTATGGCTGAAAGTGATGCTTACCGGTTTTAATTCTTTTAATTCGGTTGTTACCGACAATCTGTCAAACAGTCTTGCGGGATGTTTGTATCTGCAATGCAGCTCAACAACAGGCATCAGTATTTCATTTTCCTGAAGTGAAATGAAATCTATCCCGACCATGTTTGAAAGCTCTACACGCCCGATTTCAAACCACTGGATATAAGCTCCATGCCACACAACACCGTAACAGTCTGTGTCTTTATGATAAATTTTTATGATATTTTCATGTTTCATAATGGATAACACTTGTTATAAAAGCTGACCGCGCCCCGCATTCGACAAGATTCGCTGCAAGGAATTGTTCTGTAAAATCTCCCAAAGGCAAACCCGCTTACACCCGAAAGTAACGACTTATTGCTGCTTCGTTCCCGACCTGACAAGGTTCACCGGCTTTCGCCGTATCGGAGCCTTTGCTCAACAATTTTACATAACCGCCTTCTGCAACCAATCAAGCCTCATTGCGGGCTGTCCACCCTGCTGAAGCGATTGCAGGTACAGGGCATCGCTAGTTCCCCGTGTAGCGCGATCTTAATTATTTTAGCATGAAATAAATCTTATATCGGTAACTTATATCAGGCTGATTTTTTGTGATTATTTATCTTCCAACAGTTTAATCTTTTCTTCCAGTTTGGTAATAACCTGATCAATTAAATATTTCAAAAAACGAAGGTTACCAACGGCTGCTTCATAATTTTTAACGGCTTTTGTCTTATCATAAGAAGAATCGGCTTGCTGTGATATGAATTTATCGCCTTCATCAATAAATTCTTTTGTCCTTCGTAAAATTTCTTCAATCAGTTTGATGTGTAAATCTTGCAGGTCAGTAAATGTAAAAT
>CAZEDP010000210.1:0-2606 GCA_964511035.1 uncultured Gammaproteobacteria bacterium | reverse complement strand
TTTATTATTTTCAGGCATCCGCACGCGCAAACTCACTGCGTTCAAACATGCGCTAAACCCTTCTTAACCGCAAACTGAACTAGGACGATTGCTGCGCTATGGGGCCGGGGGTGGGATTTATGCTTGTTTTCTCAGCCTAATGCTTTTCGACCTGTTTCACAGGTTTAAGAAGATTTAGAGTAAATTATTCAAACTAAATTTTGAATTATTTCATATTTGGCGCTTTTTACCAGTCGGATACTGTTATAATCATTCTCATCATCAAATTCAAACTGCCAAAATGAATAATATTTCCCTTTCTTTTCAAAAAATAAGCTTTTTACTTTCTTGGTTGAGTGTATCTGCCACTGCCTGAAAGGATAATACAGTTGTCTTATAATAGTATTCATAGCACCTGAATTCTTTGCTTCTATCAGTACAACCTGATTTTTTCCTTCATAACCGGCATCAACTTCAGTTTGAACTGATTCGACCTTTATATGTTGACCATTAACATTAAATTCGAAATTAGGAGTGTATTTTCTTCCCCTGATAGTTAAAACAAGTGAAGGATCCGCGATAAAAGACCTTACTAAGCTTGATGCATAAGCATAATCAATATGCTGAATTTGCGAATCTGCATCTATAAAGGTATCTAAATGAAAATCTAATTTAGATTTATATTCAATCTTTTCAAGGTTTTCAACTGTTGGTATGTCAATATATCCCTCTCCTTTGATAATGGCATAATAACCATTTTTAACAGGTAGTAAAAATAAATTATTTTCAACAAATACAGACGGTCTTTTTTCTCTCGTATCATGTTTACATAATAGTCTGGGTTCTCTGTCTTTAGTTTCTCTGAATTGACGTGTTGCGGTTTTTATCTGGTCAGCTGAAATATAAAATGGCTCATTCTTAAAGTTATGTTTATGAATTTTATATTCGTTAAAAATTGCATTCCAAGATTGATCCCTCATTTCATTCCTCTTATTAAATTCTATAATTTTTTGTGATTTGTGGTTTTTATTTTAAAGTGAGAAATTCCATTTCTTCATTCTTTAATTCCATTGCAAAAAAACGGTCATAGCCATATTTCAAGATGTATGGGCATTCTTTAACGAAATTGTCAATCGCCTCATCTAATGTACTCCCATTTCCGTAACCAAGAACTTGAGAATTTTCAATATTTCGCCCGTTTGGTGCTTCTGCAAAACCTTCATTTGTCAAAAAAATAAAATATTTCATATCAATACCTATTTAAATGAGCTCGTATCTTCCCCTATTAACAAATTTAAGATAGCCGTAATCTCTTAATATTTGAAGCTGTTGCCTTATTTTATCTTTGATAAAGGTATTTTCGGGATGTTTCAATCTTAACTGTTCTTCAAAATTATAAATTTCAGACAATGTAAAATCTCTTTTCCTTAATTTATCTATACAAAGCATAATATCAAGCGTCCAACCTCTTAATTTTATTTCTTTTTGTTTTCTCAAGAAGTACGTCTTATTAAAAGTTTTGATCACATTGTCTTTATTTTCAAGCTTTTTATTTTTTATTAAAAAGATCTTTCCGCTTTCGGGTATCCCTTTTAAGCTAATATTACAACCTGTCCATCCTGCCCTTCTGGCAGTTACAGAAAGTGGCTTTCTTTTTTCTATTATTTCAGGTGTAAAAAATTGTTTTGGAATTATTAGAAGGTTTAAAATATCAAAAGTTTTCTTATCGTAATTCAGTACAAAAAGATTTGGGTTCTGATTGCTGTTTAACTTGTCTATCATCGTATTGTATGCGCCGTCAACAATCTTTTGAGTAAAGGCTTTTTGACTCTTCAATTCGTAGTCTTCAGAACAGTTTGCACAATAAAAATCAGATGCAGGATTGTTATTTTGATAATTAGTCAAATTATTACCACATGCAGGACAATATGAATTACTTCCAACCCAAACTTCGCTTAAAACCCTTATTTTTTGGCTATTGCTTTTATAACTGTCAGACATGCTATTGTTTAAATTCAATATCATTTAAATTCCCTATTTATCCTAGCAAATCAACAACAACACAAATATCCTTTTCTTTGCAAAGCAAAACCGCAGGCATAAATAGAATGATATGTTCCGCTCACCCAAAGTGTACCATTTGGTTTTAATACTCTTTTGCAAGCATTTAGCCAATCGAAATGAAAATCAAAATTTTCATCAAGCCCATTGCTTTTGTCCCAGTTCCCTTTATTGACCGAAACAGCTTTACCGGCATGACAGGTAAATCCGCCGTTAGAAAGATGGTAAGGCGGATCTGCAAAAACCATATCAAAATGGTTTTCAGGAAAATCATTCAATACTTGTACGCAATCGCCTTCAATCAGTGCAAAATCAGGATTTTTATAATAATACTTGAGCATTTTATAATTGAACTTTAAACACTGTTTGTAACCTTACTAAATTATAATATTAAATCCCTTATACTGTGAAATTATTTAAAACCCTACAAAAACTGTACCCATTAGAAAGTAGGTTGGGTAAAATTGCATTTTACCCAACAACAAGTACTTATTAACCACAGGGGCGAGCTAGGCGGCGCAGCCGCCGCAGCGAGCCCAAAAGAATAAAAATCCCCCTCCCTAATA
>CAZEDP010000209.1:455-2608 GCA_964511035.1 uncultured Gammaproteobacteria bacterium | reverse complement strand
TCTTTAAGGTTTGACTTGTCTTTATAAATATTCCCGAGCTTAATTAAAGCCTCAGCGTTGTTTGCATCCAACGCAACAGCTTTGTTATATTCAATAAGAGCCTTATCGGTTTCGTCATTCTTGTAATAAACATCTCCAAGTCCGATATAGGCTTTCACTGAGTTTTTGTCAATCTCAACTGCTTTTTTATATGCTCCCTGAGCTTCTTCGGATTTTTTTGCTTTTGCCAACGCTTCTCCGTATGCAAGGAAAACATTCTTATTGGAAGGATCCTGCGCCACGGCTTTTTCATAGCTTTCAACGGCTTTGTCGAATTTGTTCAGTTTCAGATATGCGTTTGCCATTCCGGTTTTAGCATAGAATTCCGACGGGTTGCTTATAAGAGCTTTTTTGTAATAAACAAGGGCGTCCTCATAATTTTTCTGAAGAGAAAGCTCGTTGCCTTTAGCTGTTTGGGCTTTGGCAAGGTCTTCGGTAACTTTTTTGTTTTCTTTCAATGCAAGCGATTTTTGATAAAACTCAATGGCATTGCCGTAATTTTTTAGCGCGTGGTATGAAAGCCCGGTGTTGTAGAGCAAATCCGCATCATTTTCTTTTGTTTTCAAGAGGGCGAGGTTTGTTTCAAGAGCTTTTGAGTAGTCTTTATTGAGGTAATAGCATTTTGCAAGCTCGAATTTAATTTTGTCGTCGTCAGGTTTCAGATTTTGAGCAACCAGAAGCTCCGATACCGCATCAGTAATCTGTTCGAGGTTTTCATAGGCAAGCGCGAGGTTGTAATGCGCAGTGTAGTCATCGGGCTTAACGGTGAGATATTCCTTGAAATAATAAACCGCTTCAACATCTCTGTCTAAATCCAGCAGGAGATTTGCAAGTTCCAGTTTAATATTTGTTAATGAGGGGTTTAATTTCAAACTTTGCTTGAAATTATCGACCGCACCGGCTTTGTCATCCGAATTCAAAAGAGCAATACCGAGGTTAGCGTAAGCATTTGCGTCTTTCGGGTTAACGGCGACAGCTTTTTTGAGAGCCGATACCGCTTTCCAGTATTCTTTGCTCAAAACCAACGCTCTGCCGTATTCCGAATATTCTTTGAACTTATCGGGAGTTGTATTCATAATATATTCATATTCTTTCACGGCATTTTCATTCATATTGAGCTTCATATAGATAGAAGCGAGATTTTTTCTTGCATCGGCGTGATCGGGATAAAAATACAGAAACTTGCCGTAATAATCGATTGCGCCTTTATAATCCCCCTTGAGACTTTTAATTGAAGCGATGTTGAGATAATTAAACCTGTATTCGGGGAAAATCGTCAAAGCCTGCATGTATGCGTTAAGTGCGGCATCATAATCATTGTGCTGCTGAAGGATATTCCCTATGCTTATATATATGAATGCGTCGTCGGGTTTGATTTTTGCGGCTTCGTTATACTCACGCAAAGCTTCTTTCCATTCGCCCAATTCGGTATAAATTCCGCCAAGTCTCAAATGTACCATAATATCATCGGGAGCAATGTTTAAAGCTTGCTGAAGTTCGGCTTTTGCTCCCTCAAGGTCTTTGATGTTGTAGAGAGCATCGGCATTATTGTAGTGCCTTATTGCCTGCTGGTTCATAGCAAATGCGCCGTTAATTGCAAAACCCATTGCTAATAAGGCGGCAGCGGCAGTTTTCCTGTTTAAATATTTGTTTGTCACTGTGGTGTTTCTTTTAATCATTACTAAATTATGGCTCGTTCATTCTCAAAAGGTCAATTAAATTAAGAATTCTTTAAGTAATCTTTCTTTTTCAAATACAACCCCGTCATGCCGCGCCCCGCCACGGCACCGCAAGGTCGTAATCCCTCATCTTCCGATTCATGCATCCCTGAAGCATCCGGCAATGCAAAACAGAAAGTAGGTTGGGTAAAATTTGTAATTTTACCCAACAAAAAAGTACTTACCCCCGCCAAGAAATGTCATGCCGAAGCATGTAACATTGCTATTGATTATTATCGTTGATATTCGGCATCTTGCCAACGTTTCATAACAATATATACAGCCTTTTCATCGGTACTTATGGTTTATAAAAAGGGCGTTCCCCCTTTAAACCCACCCGAAAATGTCATGCCGAAGCATGTAACATTGCTATTGATTATTATCGTTGATATTCGG
>CAZEDP010000209.1:0-355 GCA_964511035.1 uncultured Gammaproteobacteria bacterium | reverse complement strand
CATCTTACCAACGTTTCATAACAATATAAAGTGCGGAACTGTCATTGCTGTATAACGTTTCATAACCACATAAAGCCATCTCCGTCATTCCGTGCCCCGCCACGGGATCGCAAGGTCGTTATACTTTTTCTTTCTTCTTATGCTTTCCTGAAGTATCCGACAATGCAAAATGTCTTAAATCGTTGACGTTCAGCATCTTGTCAACGCTAAACAAGACACCCAAAAGCCTTTTATAGGTACTTTTTCTTTCTATATGTTTCGACATCTAAAGCTGCCGACCATATTTTCTATTTTGAAAAAAAGAAAGTAGGTTGGGTAAAATTTATCAATTTTACCCAACAAAACTTAACAAGTG
>CAZEDP010000208.1:0-2629 GCA_964511035.1 uncultured Gammaproteobacteria bacterium | reverse complement strand
TCTCGCATCTTACATGATCTAGTGTCGAGGCAAAATCGACGGCTCCTCGCCGCCGTTGTTGCCTCTCACCTTTCCAAGGTCGGGTTTGAAAAATTCGATTTTTCCAAAAAATCAGAATTTTTCCTGCACCCTCTGAATATATTGAGAAAATCATGTTTTTCGGTTAATTTAAATTTGGAACATATTTTTACATGTTTGTTATAATATAATATTTAAGAGAACGGATTTCTTTATTTTTTGTTTGGAGGTAAGCTTTTAATGGTAGCAGACAAGGTTCTGTCCAAAACAGAACAGAAAAGTGAACAGTTAATTGAATTTGAAAGACTGCTCGACCAGTATGATTACAAATTCAGCAAGGGTGATTTGGTTAAAGGTATTATCATCGGTTTTGATTCACACGGCGCATTAGTTGACATCGGCGCAAAAACAGCTGCTATGGTACCGTTAAAAGAGCTTTCCAATCATTACACCAAAAATCCCGAAAGCGTTGTAAAAATCGGCGATGAACATGAATTCCTTATTATTAAGGATGAAGATGAAGAAGGACAGCTAACCCTGTCGCTTAAAAGAGTTATTGCCGCTTACAGCTGGAAAAAACTTGAAGAACTTAAAGATGAAGATTCCGTTATCGAAGGTGAAGTTACTGCTGCTGTCAAGGGCGGTATTCTCGTTGACGTTCTCGGCTTGAGAGGCTTTGTTCCTTCAAGCCACGTCAGGGCAAAAGATATTGAAACAATGGTCGGTGAAAAGATTCAGCTTAAAATCCTGTCTTTAGACCAGCAAAATAATAATCTCATTATGTCCCACAGGAAAGTTGTTACCGACCAACAGGCCGAACAAAGAAAAGACGTATTCGGTAAACTTGAAATAGGTCAGGTGGTTGAAGGTGAAGTCGTCAGACTTGCAGAATTCGGCGCCTTTATAGATATAGGCGGAATTGACGGACTTCTTCCTCTTTCTCAAATGTCATGGAAATGGGTTGACCATCCGAACGATTTGCTCAAAGTCGGTGACAAGATTTCGGTTGAAGTTATCGGAATTGACCACGACAAGCAGAGAGTCAGTCTCAGCCTTAAGAGCCAACAGCCCGATCCTTGGGAAGAAGCTCAGAAAAATATTAAAGAAGGCGAAAAAGTTAAAGGCAAAGTTATCAGAATTAAGCATTTCGGCGCCTTTATCGAAGTTTACCCCGGAGTGGAAGCTCTTCTGCCTTATAAAGAAATGATTGAATACCAGAACAAAGTTAATAAAATTTTGTCGGTTGACGATGAAATAGAAACTTATATCGTAAGATTTAATCCTGATGACAGAAGAATCAGCCTCGGTGCAGATGAACCTCAGTTAGAACAGGCTGCACCAAAACCTGTAGTAAAACAGGAAACTGAAACTGAAGAAGAAACTGCATTAGAAGATTAATCTGCATTTCTTATAAAATAATATTCTTTTTTATTGCTGAACTCGTCACCGTTTAGCATTTTATAGAGTTCTTTTTTTGAAAGATTTGTTTCGCGGGCAAAATCTGTTGCGGGCAATAACTTTTTGCCTTTTTTAATTATCTGCTTAAAGCTGATTTGTTTGTTCTCAACAGAAACTTTATCGGGGTAAACGGTCAATATTTTGTATTTGTTCGGATAAGTTACTATCGACGGCGAAACTATATAAAGAGTCCCGTCAATATTCCTTGTAAAGTTCCGGTGGGCATGCCCTGACAAAACAATTTTGACTTGCGGATAGTGTTGTACCAATTCCTGAAACTCTAAAGAGTTTTTCAAACGGTATTTCTCGTCAAATTCCTGAATTGGCGGGTGGTGAATGAAAATGACGGTAAATTTGTCTTTGTTTTCTTCCAAGACACTTTTCAGCCACTCTAATTGTTCATCAGGCAAATAACCTTTGAAAGAACCGCCCTGCGAACTGTCCAGTCCTATCAGCAAAACATTTTCCTCAACTTGTTCCTTCCAATAACTCTGATAAATGTTGCGAAAGCCGTTGAACTTAAACTCCGCCGTAAAGTCTGTTTGCGTATAGTTCTCATCCGTATCCGCGTCCGTGTCGCCAAAAATCACATAATAAGGGTGTTTAAGCTCCGAAAAAATATCAACGAGCAGTTCCATATCGGAAAGTCTGTTTTCTTTTTTATCAACCAAGTCGCCGCCGAAAACAGCAAACTTCAAGTCAGGAAGATTGCCGAGATGGTCAACCGTGTCCTGAAGTATTACCAGGCTTTCGTTCGTCAAAATCCAGCCGTCGTTTTTCTCGAATGAAAGGTGGGTATCAGGGACAAAAGCGAATTTGAAGGGTTTGAAGTCATAGGCTTTTGTCTGCGCATCCTGCGCAAAACACACCCCTAAAGCCTGCAAGAAGACTATAAATATTGCAATTGGAACTATTTTAAATTTTTTTGGATTCATTATCCTGCATTTCTCTGTTCTTTAAGCATAACGCAGAACTGTACTTTTTGAGGTCATTCTTCAGGATTATTCACTAAGCGGATTTTTTGAACTATTACACGAATGAAAATTTTTTAGTGATTTTGCATCCCATTTGCAACCTATTTGCAACCTTTTGTGTTTTGGCGGGATTTGGTGGTTTGTAGTGGGGGAGTGGGTTTTGATGATTTTTGGGTTTT
>CAZEDP010000207.1:0-2637 GCA_964511035.1 uncultured Gammaproteobacteria bacterium | reverse complement strand
CAAAGCGGCGTTTTCGAATGATTCGCCAACTTCCACGTTGCCGGTAACTGGTTGCCAGAAACCGCCTCGTTCCGGGGTTCTGAGAAGCATTAAAAACAAGTATTCGCCAGATTTTATTCTTTTGAATACTATTGCCTCTACCTGATTTCTTGTTCTTGATGTAGTCATGATTGCTCCTTTCTGTTGTAAGAAGTTATATTGCCACCTTGATTCTTCATGCGAAACGGGGCAGTGGAAGAGATTCTTCAGCGGCCCATCGAAGTGCTTCTTTCGAAGTCTTTCCTTGCAGGACATTGTTTTTGCGATTGCGTCTTTCCCGCTTGCCACCAAAATAGGCAACGGCTCAATACACATGTAGTCTTCCATCTCCATTGGAAAATCAATTTTTGACCACTGATAAAAATCCATCAGCAACTGGAGGTCAAATTTGATTATTCCAATATTTTCCACTTGAAGACCGAGCATGACCAAGCCGTTGTATATTTCTTTTTCAAGCCCTCTTTCCCGTGCGTCCGGTTTGATTATTACCAGTGAATATTCGATCATTGCTTTCCTCCTTGTCTTTGATCTTGAGTTTCGGATAATCTTATTATTGTGCTTGTCTGTTTACTTGTCAATGAGCAGTTGTTAGCTATTTAAATTCTTAAATAATACTCGATTCTTTAAGCTCAGTTTTTAATTGTTTCAAAAATTGATTTACAAAATTAGTTCTTCCCTTTGCGATATTTTTCGCGATTTTTGTGTTCATTCGTTTTTCAACTATAAGCAATCTATTAAAAAATAAATCTAAATTCGTTTCTTTTGCTGTGTTATTTTGTTTGTTAAAAGGATTTTCTGGGTTATAAAAATGACGATTCATCTGTCCGCCGGAAGAAAAAGTTCTCATTATTGAAATAGCTCCAGTTGCCTCCAGCCTGTCTGCGTCTTGAAGGATTTTTGATTCAAGTGATGTGGCTTTTATGCCTTTTGAAAAAGAACATTGCTTTATGCAGTCGGCAACTAATTTTATCTTGTGCTGAGGATAAAGTTTAATGTCCTTTAATATATTTTCGGCAAATGTCGCGCTTTCATCAGTCTCATATCTGCTTTTCGGATCGTCTTTTCTGTAAATGATTATATCGTGAAAAATAGCCGCCGGGATAAAAATATCAAAATCGGCGTTTTCCTGTTCTCCAATTAGCTTGGCTAAATTTAAAACACGTAAAACATGATTGAAGTCATGCGAAGGATCAGTTCTTGTTTGATATTTTTCAGCAATTTTTAGTAGTTGTTTTTCTATCTCTTTGTCCATAATTATTATCTTGGATTAGATTTTAATAAATCCTGTAATTATAAACATAATTTCGAATTTTGTCAAGGTCAATGATGATCAAAAAAACAGTGAGTACAACAAGGGTATCGACTAATAAGGATGTTATCTGCTTGTATTTTTTAAATCAGGAATATAAATATACCGATCCATTTTAATAATAGCGTTTCTAACGTCGTCCACTACGTGACCCATTTTTAAAAAAACGAGCCTTGACGCTCGTTTTTTCTTTGGTATGAAGTAGTAACTAGAGTTTGATTTTAGAAGATTATTAAAATAAAAATTTTCCATCTTGGCTCCGATTTACATTTGATACGGTGTAAGAAGCTTTTGGTAGATATCCCCATATATGGTGATAAATAAAACCGTTTATTTCTGCGTATGTAAATTTAGCATTAATTTTTTTTGTATTAATTTTTAAAAGTAAAAATTTTTCTTTTATCGGATATTCAATCCAGTTCATGTCTGCGACTCTTTCTTTAAGTTGTTTTTTAGTTGGGCTTGTATGAATAAATGATGAATTATTTCCCCACTCTGTTTTATTTCGACAATCATAGTCGTCTTTATTGTTGGTATATTTATTAAAAAATTTTTTTGGAACAAGATGATAAAGAAAGCTAGGTATATCCGATATATTTTTAATAGTAATTTCTTTACTTTTCATGAATTATAATAATTGTATATAATAATTTATATCTAGCGTTTTTATATCTTTAAAAAAGAGCATTGGTTTGTCTTGCTTTATCAATTTCGCTACCAACTCTTTTTATTATAGAACTAACATCTTCAACCATCTGTTCCATTTCAGCCGATGAGATATCAAACATGCCAGCATATTCCATTGGATTTCTTTTTCTCCCAAGTCTATTTAAGCGAAGATATATAGATTTCATTTCGTCGACTTCTAGAGTTAAACTTATAGTGGATATTGCAGTTTCATGATGCCCCCTTCCCTGCTTTACTCTGTAACCGCAGAGTGCTAACATAATTTCGCACAAGATCCTATATGATTCGTATAATTCTGAATAGGCAGATACATACACGCTTTCGTCGTCATTATTATTCATTAATAATTTTTTAGCATTTTTAAAACGAGTCGAAGCAAGAATATATCTTTTATCGATGCTGGCTAAAGAAAATTTCTCTTTCTCTATTTTTCCAGTATTTTCTAAATTAGTTAGGTTTTCTGAATTCATTTATATTGCCCTTCAGCAAAATTATTTTTCTGCTGAAGATATTATTTATGAAATCATTCTCTATATTAATTTTATCAAGCACCTCTTTCTTGCTGTATATGTTATAATTTATATCGCGGTTAATTTGAGTTT
>CAZEDP010000206.1:0-2659 GCA_964511035.1 uncultured Gammaproteobacteria bacterium | reverse complement strand
ATAAAATATATAAAAGGTTACAAAATTATGATAAGAGACCAAATCACCCACCAATTAAGCCTAAAGGGGCGATTATAATATAGCAATAATTTACTAAAAAGGTTGCAAATAGGTTGCAAATGGGATGCAAAAATCAATGTTTTTTTTACAAAACCGAAATCAAAAATAAATTTGGATTGCCGCGCTCCCGTTGGTCGCTCGCAAGATGCTTCAATGTCCTTTCCAAAAAAATCAATAAAACCTGCTTGAAAAAGAAACATCATCTCTGAATGAGTATTTTTCCGCGCCGACGCCTTTAAGAAAATCAGTTCTTAAAATTTCGGTTCTGAATCTTTTATCGTCAAGGTTTCTGTTCAGAATGATTTCATAAAGCCTTAACAGTTCTGCCATTTTAAACTCCTGCGGAAGCAGAGCAGATACAATCGGGGTGTTTTCAATTTCCCTGCGAAGGGTTTCAACGGCTTTTATAATAACCTCCTGATGATCGAAAGCAAGCTCGGGCATTGAATTCAAACTGAACCAACGGACTTCTTTCGCATCATCAGAGGCAACAGGTTGAATTTGAGCATGATTCACAACGGCAAAATAAACCGCGCTGACTGTCCTGCCGCGGGGATCTCTTCCGGGCTTTCCAAAAATGCCGAATTGTTCGAGAGAAATGTTTTTAACTCCCGTTTCTTCTTCAAGTTCTCTTTTGGCTGCGGGTTCAATATCTTCATCCTTTTCGACAAATCCGCCCGGCAGCGCCCAGCAGTTTTCAAACGGCGGGTATTTTCTCTTTACGAGAAGTATTTTTAGATTTTCGTCAAAAACGCTAATAATAACCATATCGACGGTAAGCGCGAAACCTTCAAACTCTTTGTTCATCTTTAATTCTTCCAATTCTGAAATCGTAACCTTGTACTATCGGGAATCTTCTTCCGCTCCCGAAAGCCTTGCTGGTGACTTTCAACCCCAGCGTTGCCTGACGTCTTTTGTATTCGCTTGAATTTATCTTTTTAATTATATCAACAACCGTTTCTTTCGGATAAATCTTCGCTATCTCATCAGCAGTCTTGTTTTGTTCTACATATAATTTAAGAATCCCGTCCAGTACTTCGTAAGGAGGCAATGTATCCTGGTCCTTCTGATTTGGTCTTAATTCAGCCGACGGCGGTTTGTCGATAACGCTTTGAGGTATGATTTCCCTGCCGGATTCCGTATTGATATAATTCGACAGCTTATAAACCATATCCTTCGGCACATCTGCAAGAAGATTCAACCCGCCTGCCATATCGCCGTAAAGGGTGCAATATCCGACAGAAAGCTCTGACTTGTTACCCGTGCTTAAAAGCAGATACCCGTACCTGTTTGAATAAATCATTAAAATATTCGCCCTGATTCTTGCCTGAAGGTTTTCTTCCGCAAGGTCGCCGATAATTCCCTCATCTTTTTGAAGATTTTCTGTGTATGAATTAAAAATATTCGTTATAGGCTGATTTATACACTTGATTCCGAGGTTTTGCGCCAGTTTTTCTGAATCCTCAACGCTGCCTTTGCTTGAATACATACTGGGCATTGTTATTCCGGTAACATTTTCACTTCCCAGTGCCCTAACTGCAATTGCGGCTGTTAGAGAAGAATCAATTCCGCCGGAAAGCCCTAAAATGACTTTTTTAAAACCGACTTTTGAGCAATAATCCCTTAATCCGAGCGTTAATGCCTTCGTAAGACTTTCTTCAACGCATTTGGAGTTTTTATATATGTCGCCTGAACTTTTTTCCGTATCATAAAAAATCATCGCTTCTTCAAAATCCGGCGCAAGCGCTTTCAATTCACCTTTAGGGTTAAATACAAAGCTTGCACCGTCAAACAATAAATCGTCGTTAGCTCCTACCTGATTGACATAAACAAGATGAGCCCTGTTCTTTTTTGCAATTGCGGAAAAAATCTCAAATCTTTCTTTTTCTTTATCAAGCCAATACGGCGAAGCTGAAATATTAATGATAATGTCTGAACCTTCAATCATGTCGGCGGGATTTAGCGTATAAAGAGGTCTGTGCCAGTAGTCTTTGTCATTCCATAAATCTTCGCAAACAGTAAGACTGATTGTTTTGCCTTTAAATTCAATTTTTTCAACCTTTTGACCCGCGGCAAAATATCTCGTTTCGTCAAAAACATCGTAAAAGGGAAGCAAACATTTATTATGGCGGGCAATAATTTCTCCGTTGTAAATAAAAGCCGCGGTATTTAAGTATTTTTTTCCGACATTTTGAGGGTTTTTGTCAATAAATCCGCAAATAACAGCTTTTTCCTCTGTATGGTCAATGATTTTTTGCAGGGCGGAAATATTGTCCTCGACAAAACTTTCGAAATCCAGCAAGTCTCTGGGCGGATATCCCGTAATGCATAATTCGGGAAAAACAACAATATCAGCATCTCTCGAGTTTTTTATAAACTCAAGCATCTTGTTAAGGTTTCCCGTTAAGTCCCCGATTTTCGGGTTGATTTGAGCTAATGCTATTTTCATGATGCAAATATCTTTGAATATTATAATTTTATACGAAAAGAAAAAGTAAAATATTAATCCGTTTATTAAACAAAAAACAAAATTTCTCTAAAAGAAAAATTTTGATAATATATTTTATTTATTGAGCCTTAGACGGTTGTCTGCATTTGC
>CAZEDP010000205.1:0-2662 GCA_964511035.1 uncultured Gammaproteobacteria bacterium | reverse complement strand
CGAAGCGCTGCGAAACTTAAAAACGAATCGAAAGGACAACGTCCTTTCTACAAAACTCTAAAAAACCTAAAACCCTTACCAACACTAGAAACCACCAAATCCCACCAAAACACAAAAGGTTGCAAAAAGGTTGCAAATAGGTTGCAAAAAACACAAAAAAACATCAGCCTGCAATTTCATTTATAGCAACACTTTGTTAAAATTCCCCGTTTTTTCATCAAAGTTTTTCAAAAATGACTTTAAGAGCAGACGGCAGAGAACTTTATCGGACTGTGTCTGAATTAATGCGCGTGTCCGACATGGCCGCAGGAATGTCCCTTTTGCTTAAGTGTCGGGTCGTGATGATGTCTGCGGATATACCCCTTTTCAACTTCTTCATGGTGATCGGGGTGTTTTTTATGCTCTTTATGTTCTGCGTGGTGCAAATCGTGACAATGGTCGTCGTGGTCATTTACTTCAATCGTTTCTCCTGCTATATGCAGACCTGCGCCGTGTCCGTATAAATCAATGCCGCCCTGCAAATGATTGCCGATGTATGTTTTTGATTTGCCCGAAGCCTGAATGCTGCTCAATGATTCCTTTATTTGGAGTCTGCAGTTCTCCTGCAAAGTAACAGTACCTTCAGATCTGGCTATATCGGTAACGGCATTAACATACATACCCAGAGTGCCTTTGTGAACGCCGGTTACTTTTAATGCGGAGTTCCAGCCCTGAGTTATTATCGCAACAAAACCGACTTTATCTATTATTGAGAGGGTTTTCTTTCCGTCTTCCAAAAAATCCTTATCATGATTAAAATGTCCGTTCCCGTTGTGGTTTCGGGCATTTTTTATTCTGTCCTTTATACGGTTATTCGTGATGAAATCGGGCAAAAATTCTCTGTCCATCTCGGATAATTTTGGCATGGCACTCATAGGCTCTGATTTTTCGCCCATTTCAAGACTTCCTTTAAGCTCGGTTATGTGTGTGACAGAACCGTCTTCCTGATATATATGTGTAAAAGTATCCGAGAAAGTTATGTCTGATTTGGACTTAGGACCCAAATACAGTTTGGTGTAATTTTCAAGCCTTTCTATGACAGATTTTGAGCCTTCTTTCTGATGAATAACACCGTCTTTGCATACTGCATCCACTTTTATGTTACATTCTTTGCCCGCATTTTCTTTTAACTCAAGTTCGCTGTAATTATCAACTTTTTTAATATTCAGGGATTTGACATTATCAGCTTTAAACGCGTCATCAAGTCTTCCGCCGTTGGTTTTTTCCCGCAAAGACAATGAGCCGTTTTTTTCAGCCACTTCAAGAATAGTAGCTTTACGGTCTATATTTATTTCTTTTGTTTTTCCGTCTGATGTTGTAAAAGTCCCGTAACAGCCTTTAAAAGACACAGCATTTACTTTAAGCATTCTTACCCTGCCCCCGGCAATTTTTGTTACTTACTTATAAACCCGTAAAAACAAAAAGTTGCCAGTTTATGAAGAAATGATAAGAAAAATTAAAGATTTTCCTCATAAAACTTTTTCACAAAAAGCCCGGCTTCCTCTTTAGTATTTACTTCACCGGCTAACTGCTGAGCTTTTAAGGCGGCAATGATTTTTCCAAGCTCAGGACTCGGAGATATTTTCAATATTTTCATAATTTCAGTACCGCTTAAAAGTTTAGGAATTGTAATATCCTTGTCTTTTATTTCTTTATATTTTTCGAGCAGAAACATTAAACCGCTTATATTATTATTTACAATCTCCTGCGTGATTTCGGGCCCTCGTGCGCTTAATCTGTCAGCCATAGCAAGAATTATCACATCCGGAGTTAAATTATCGAGTTTTCTGAACATTTTCAATAGTGATTTTTCCGAAATATAAGAATAATCACCGCAGGTTTTGTCTTTGCATTCGCTCTGACTGCATTTCAACAGCTGAGAAGGATACAGATGATTCTTTATTAGTGCTGTAATATATTTTATTGAGTGCTTCCCGTATTTCAGCCGTTTTAATATCGGAGGCGCAAGTTCCGAGCCGACCTCTTCATGTTTTATGAATCTGTGACGACCTTCTTCATCAATAGACCATGTGGAAGGCTTGCCGATGTCGTGTAGAAGCGCCGCAAATTTAAGAAGCGAAATAACTTTAAGGTTCGGAGCAAAGTCTCTGTAAAAATGTTCTCTAACCCACTGCGGAAGCTCATTAATTTTCATTTCTATCTGTTTTATTGTTTCAATTGAATGTTCTATGAGAGTTAAATGATGATGAAGATTTTTCGGAATATTTCTTTCTTCTTCAATCTCAGGGATAATTTCATCAAGAAAAAAAAGATTTTTCATTAAATCTAAAGTTGAAGAAGCAAAGTCCCCTTCAAAAAGTTTTGTTAATTCTGTGTTTATTCTTTCACAGGGCATGTTTTTAATTAAATTTTTATTTTTAATAATAAAATCAAGAGTCGTTTCCTCTATTTCAAACCCCAGTCCGCTTGAATGCCGAAATGCCCTGAGCATTCTTAGGGGGTCTTCGATTAAATTTTCCGAAGAATTGCATTTAATTATTTTGCGGTTCAAATCACTCATCCCGTCAAAAATATCTATCAGCTTGTCAGGTTTTCTTAAATCAACCGCAAGCGCATTTATCGTAAAATCCCTTCTTTTTAAGTCCTCAAATATGTCTTTGCC
>CAZEDP010000204.1:0-2695 GCA_964511035.1 uncultured Gammaproteobacteria bacterium | reverse complement strand
CTAACAGCTTCAGCCACCGAAACATGTACAAAAATCGAAAGGACAAAGTCCTTTCCACAAAAAACCCAAAAATCATCAAAACCTTCTCCCCCACTATAAACCACCAAATTCCCCCAAAACAAAAAAGGTTGCAAAAGGGCTAAAAATGGGATGCAAAAAACACCAAAAAAGTCTAATGCTTCAATATGTAAATATTTTCAAATCAAAGGCCTTTTTGATAGCAATTTTTTTCTTTCAGGGATTTTTAAAAAGATGTAGTTACTGACAAAAGGAAAAATTCATGAACATTAGTTTTGGAAAAATCACAAGCTACGATAAGTATGAATACAGTAAAAGGACACTTGGAACGCTTAGCGGTCAGGGAACAACCCAGACTGGTGATTACAGCCTGACTGCATACAATAATGATTCTCAATCGGACAGGTTAACCATCGCTTGTACGCGTTATGAAAAATCTCACGTTGAACCCGATGTACATGCCGAATTCAAATGCACTATAAAAGACTCCCGCGTTGACACAATCCAAATGAATAAAAAACCTGGTGATCGTTATGGTGGCAAACCTGTACCAAGAGGGTTCGATGCAAGCGAACTTAAAGAACTTGAGCAAGATGCTCTTGAGGCGGCAAATATGTGCATAAAAGCTCATGAACTCTTTACTGTTGAAAGTAAAACTTAAAAACAGGGGATTAAATCAACAGGGCTAAATGTTTGCTCAATTCTACCATGTAACAATCTTTTAATAATTTTTCGAAAAACTATCAAAAAAGTTTTTATAGGGGGTTTGAAACAATACAGATAGACTTTATCAAAAGGAGAACTATGAAAATCTTTCCCGCGGGAAATTACCCAAATAAAGTTAACTCAAACCTGCATTACGGCTCAGGGGCTTTGATAGATCCGACGATTTCCAGAATGGCGGCAATGACAAAAAGGCAATTGACTTATGATTCGCTCCCTTTAGCTGAACAGGTAACCAGAGATTTGCAGGAAATGGCAAATCTGGCAAAGGAAAGATTTGATGAAGCGGTAATTAACCTGGCAATCGAACGTTAGGAGAAGTATTAAAAGAAGGCGGTTACAATTCTCCCGAAAGAAGAAGAACCGTAAAAGATATTATTAGATTATTCATTCCAAAAAGCCAAAACCTGAAAGTTAAATATACAAAAGTTCTCGGTAAATTAGACCGGGTTGATAATCCCGACGAAGTTATAAAAAAGTTCCTTCTGGTGCTGAAAGGGCATAAGCCTGAAAGAGCAGGGAACTAAACAGACGCATAATTAATCATAGTCTGGACAGTTGCCTTTACAGCCCGAAATACCTTATCCAGACGTCTTTGTTTTTCTGCAAAATCAACGCTTTCTAATCCTTTAGAATTAAAATCAATAAGCTCGCCTTTTTTGTCAAAAACCAGAGAAACTTTTTGCAAATCCAATCTGGGAATTTGCGACACATCGAGTTCCAGCTGTGCATATCTATCTAAAGTTCCCTGCGGGATAATAAGTTTTGCTTCATTTAAGAGAACCTGAACTTTTCCGCCTTTCAGAATATGATCGTCTTCAAGAATAGCTGTTATGGGAAAATCTAAACCATCTTTCTTAAAGAGTTTCATTTTAAACGCTTTTTCAATCGCAAGCCTGGTATTAGTTCTTAATGTAGTGCAAAACGGATGCTTCGTCAGTGCTTCAATTTCTGCAGATTTTACAAAACTCGGATGAACAGAAGGAATGATTTGTTCGATTACTTCTCTGCCCACAGTTGATGCGCTCAACCCAAAACTTACATTATTATTTCTTTGTAAAGGTCTTTTTTGAATACCGCAATATGATTTCCTTAACCCAAAACCTGATCCGTACACGCTGTTTAACATTTTTACCCTTTTTATTTTTTCACTTACCCGACATCCTTATATAAACCTAAAAACAATTAAAAATTGCTATTTTTTTAAAAAATATTAAAAAAAATTAACCGTTTCAAATTAACCCTGAAAAATACAGGAAGACGTACAAAATCAGAGGGTTTTAGACCTCAAATACCAGCGAAGCAACGTCTGCAACGGAAATTATTCTGCATTCTTTATCGGGTAAGTCTTTTTGTTTTATTGAGCATTCATCTGCATCGTATTCAAGAGTTCCGCGTGTCAGTTTGGGATTGCAGGTTAAATAATGAATTTCACCCGACGAACCGTCCCCATGAGTGTCACAAACCCAAACATCGTATGTTATCGGTCCGCTGCTGTTGACTTCGGAAATTTCAAGAACATCACCGGTGCTGATTTTATTCATCGTTTCGGCTTTAAGCGGGTCTTCGCTTTCTTTATTCTCAACCTGTATGCATTTTACGGGAAGTTTTCCCACTGAAGTTTTAATATAACCGCCATTAAAGGATATTTTGCCAATCATTTTCAGAGCCTCGAAATATGCGCATATATTATATTCTTTACAGGCTTTAAAATAATTGCCTACATGAACAAATTTCTTTTATTTTTTCCTTCCATCCCAATTCGGGATCTTGTAGAAAATTTTGCAAATAAAAAACTGTCGAGAGAGGGACTTGAACCCTCACGAGTTACCCCACACGCCCCTTAAACGTGCGCGTCTACCGATTCCGCCACCTCGACAGGTTTTAAATTCTATTTGGTTTTTAGTATTAACATGTTAATCAGCTAATATTTCAATGTCAATAATAATTTCTG
>CAZEDP010000203.1:0-2702 GCA_964511035.1 uncultured Gammaproteobacteria bacterium | reverse complement strand
TTTTCTTACCCATGCAGTTTTATACCTTTTAGAAATTTTTATATTAAGAATTAAAAAGTTTTTTTGTACAAAAAGACATTCAGATTTTATTCGCTCTTTTTAGCTGAAGATTTTTTAGTTTTTTCAATAAGAAAAGCCTGCAGTTTTCTTTCAATCAAGGTAGGACTTTCTCCTGCCTGTATTGATAAAATGCCTTCTATGATTATTTCTTGAGCCAGAAAGGATTTTTGACTCTTGACTTTAATTCTGCTTCCTATTGGAAGCATAACAAGATTGGCTCCTACAAGACCGTACACTGTTGCAACGAAAGCAACTGCTATACCGGCGCCGAGTTTAGAAGGATCGGACAAGTTCTGCATAACTTGAATAAGACCGAGTACAGCTCCGATAATACCCATTGTCGGAGCGAAACCTCCTCCGGCTTCCCATACTTTTGCCGCTTTATTGGCTTTTTCTTCCATTTGGCTTAATTGAGTTTCCATAAGGTCTCTTACAAGCACCGGGTCAGCTCCGTCGCTGACTGCTTCAAGTCCGAGTTTCATGATTGGATCTTTAGCTGTTTTTGCCTCTTTTTCAAGGACTATAACCCCTTCTTTTCTTGCTTTGGTGGCATATTTGATTATTTCGGCAATTACCGCATTATAGTCAACTTTAACATTCCCGAAGGCTATGGATAAAGCTGAAACAGCATTCATCAGTTCCGGTACGGGAAAACTCAATATAACTCCGCCTAAAGTACCTCCATATACAATAATAGCAGCAGTTACCTGTATAAGTGACTGGACGCTTCCCCCTTCAAGGGCTTGCCCGAGCAAAATGGCACTTATACCGAAAACTAAACCTATTATTGCGCCGAAATCCATTTAGCTTGTCATTCCTTATATTGGTTTTATTTTTTCAAATTTAGACTATAATCTTATACAGCACCATTAAATCTTATTTTTTGTGCCCTGTAATCGTTCAATTAAATTAACCGAAAGAAAACGATGGGTTTATCACATATAAAAAGGTCTTTTATAGCCGTTTTGTTTTTGGCTTTTGCATTTATGCCTGTAAATCGGGTTTTTTCATCCGCTGCTGATAATGCTGCTAAAGTTGACAAACTTGCAAAGTCAAGCAAATCTATTGAGACGGAAAAGCTTCTGATTGCCGAACTTAAAAAAAATCCGAACAATGTTCAACTTTTGCTAAAACTGGCGGATATTAGTCTGAAAAAAAATAATCTTGAAGCGGCAAGAAAATATTTGAACAGGGCTTTTCAAATTGAGCCAAAAAACAGTAATATTTTTATTTCTTCTGCCGAACTTATGCGCAAAAATTCTCAGTATGCCGAAGCTGAGGAAATTCTGCAAAAACTTGCAGTCCAAAATCCTGCTGATATAAGTTTTAAACTTTTACTGGCGGATATTTATCTTGAAGATTTTTTAAAAAACAAGACAAAACTCAATGAGGAAGAAAAACAAACCCTTCTTAACCGAAGCCTGAATAATTATAAGCAGGGGTCAAATCTCAGCCCTAATGATGCGGATATTCACATAAAACTTGCAAAGGTTTATCTGGAGCTTGAGAAAACAGCAAAAGCCTATGATGAGCTGCTTATAGCCGATGAATTAGGTATTAAAGATACGGAAAATCTTTATTTCCTTGCTGATTTTTATTTCAAAAAAGAAAACTACGGCAAAGCCGTTAAAATTTTGCAGCGTCCTGAACTTTACAATCAAAACAAGTCTGCCAAAGCCCATTTATTGCTTGCAGAAATTTATGAAAAGCTCGGAGATATTGAAAATGCAAAAAAAGAATACTCAATTGCGCTTAAAATAACTCCAAAAGACAAAACAATCACAGAAAACTTACAAAGACTCACGGAAATGGAAAGTCCTTTAACGCAGCTTATTTCTGCTGATGAATCTCTAAAGTACCAAAATGTAACGCCGGCAGAGGAAACATTGCTGACAAATGCCTTTATTTATTTAGTTACAGATAAATTTATTGACGGAAGAAATCTTTACAATCAAATATTGGAAAATAATCCCGAAAATTACTATGCCAAGGAAGGTTTAATAGAGTTTTATTACATACAGTGGCTTAACGAGTGTTTTAATCCGAAAAATTATTTCGAGGATTATGAATTTCTTGAAGGATTGCCTGATTTGGAAGAGCTGAAAATTGCCAACATTAAATTTAATATGATGGTTGGCGCATCAAACCCGGATCAGACAGAGTATAAGCTAAGAACAATTGCAGAAAGTCCTAATTTCAATTATCTGCAGCTTCTCAATTCCGCAAGAGCTTATTTTTTATTGGGTGAATATAACCTTTCAGCTTATAAAACGACCTCGCTGGTTAATTCTCCTCTTCCTGATGCTGAATTATACAGAATTGCAGGATATTTGGCGTTGGATCAAAACTACTATCAAGCGCAAAAAATATTTAAAAGTTTATCGGGAAAACTCCCGCCGGAGCAAATCAATCCGGTTCTTGAACGTATAGCACTCAAACTAAATACGGCTGATGCAATTTTTAGCGAAGGAAAAATTCTTTACAAAAAGAGAAAGTATGACAAAGCATCCGAAAAATTCCGTTTGGCAATAAATACCGTTCCCGAACATAAACTCTCGCATCTTTATTACGGTTATTCTCTGCACAAGAAGAAACATAAACAGGAAGCTCTCAAAGAAATAAGAATTTATAAGGAATTAGAT
>CAZEDP010000202.1:394-2706 GCA_964511035.1 uncultured Gammaproteobacteria bacterium | reverse complement strand
AACAAGCACGGTTATTAAATCCCGCCTAATGCTTCGGCATGAAAAATTGTAGCCAAATCCAACCCGAAATTACTATCCATAAATTACACACTTTTAATCAAAATAAATCCAAAACAACTCAAAACCCAACATCCATAAGCGGAATAATCGATAGAAAATGTGTAATAATCCTAAAAAAGTAAAATTCCTCTCGAACAAAAATCGGTTTCTTCACAATTTATGCTTTAACTTTTTTGTGAGAACATAAAGAATACATGACAATTTCTCGGAGGGAGTTTTAATGGAAGAGATTAAGAGAGGCAGGGCGTGGGTATTTCAGGATAACGTCGATACGGATGTAATTATTCCCGCCAGATATTTAAACACCACTGACCATAAGGAACTTGGCTCGCACTGCATGGAAGATATAGACAAAGACTTTGCTCAGAAAGTCAATCAAGGCGACATTATTATTGCTGGAGAGAACTTCGGCTGCGGCAGTTCACGCGAACATGCTCCGATTGCAATTAAAGCCTGCGGAGTTTCGGCTGTTGTCGCAAAAAGTTTTGCGCGCATTTTCTTCAGGAACGCAATAAACATCGGTCTTCCCATACTGGAAAACAATAATACAGCCGATGAGACACAAAACGGCGACGAAATTGAAATTAACCTTGCAACAGGCGAAATAAAGAACCTGACGAGGAACAAAACGTACAATACCGCCCCGTATCCCGAGGCAATCAGAGAATTAATTGCTGCGGGCGGACTTGTAAATTATACAAGAGCAAAATTGTCAAAGGAGAACTGATATGCCGCAGGATTTTAATATAGCTCTTCTCAAAGGTGACGGAATCGGTCCTGAGATTGTTGATCAGGGATTAAAAGTCCTTGACGCAGTTTCAAAGAAGTTTGGGCACAGGTTTAATTATACACAGGGTTTGATTGGCGGTGAGGCAATAGACGTTCACGGTATTCCTATTACCGATGAAACAATTGAAATGTGCAAAAAATCAGACTCGATTTATCTCGGCGCGGTGGGCGACTGGAAATATGACACACTTGAGCCTTCAATAAGACCAGAACAGGCATTATTAAGACTTAGAAAAGAGCTTAATCTTTTTGCAAACCTAAGACCCGCTGTTATTTACGATGAGCTTGTTTCTTCTTCTCCTTTGAAAGAAGAATATGTACTCGGCACTGATATTATGATAGTAAGAGAGCTCACAGGCGGGGCTTATTTCGGTCAGCCGAGAGGTATAACCGATGGAAATGACCCTAAGGGTTATAATTCGATAGTTTATAAAAAGAGCGAAATAGAAAGAATAGCCAAACTTGCTTTTGAAATAGCACTGAAGCGCAGAAAGAAGCTCTGCTCCGTTGATAAGGCAAACGTTCTCGAAGTTTCGAGACTGTGGAGAGAGACCGTTGAAGAAACAGCCAAAAGCTATCCCGATGTCGAGCTTTCTCATATGTACGTTGACAATGCGGCAATGCAGTTAATAAGAAACCCGAAGCAGTTTGACGTTATTTTGACCGAAAACATGTTCGGCGATATTCTTTCCGATGAAGCTTCAATGCTTTCGGGCTCATTGGGAATGCTTGCAAGCGCAAGTTTATCTGATAAGCCTCCGTTTATGTATGAGCCTTCACATGGAAGCGCTCCGAAATATAAAGGTTTGGACAAGGCTAACCCGATTGCGACTATAATGTCGGCGGCTATGATGCTTAAGTACAGTTTTAACCTTGATGAAGAAGCTAATGCGGTTGAAGAAGCCGTAAAACAATTCCTTAAAGCAGGGTATAGAACTTATGATATCTTTACCGAAGGCAAAAAACTCACAGGCACGTCTCAAACCGGCGATTTAATTACAAAAGCATTATTGTCTGAATAGTATGATGCAATTAACAAAAAAGTGATACAATTTGAATTATGAGCAAAGATAATTTAAGAGAAGAAATACAGCATCACAGGGACATAAAAAATAATTTATGGACTGCTTTAATTTTAACTATTGGCGGAACTATTTCTCTTTTCTTAAATCTAAACAGTGTTATTGCTTTTGTACTTGCTTTTATGGGAATTATATTGAGCAGCATTTTTTTAATCGGCTATTCTAATCAGTTTGATATTTTACAAAATTTAATCAAAAAATATAAACAAGGTGAATAATATGAATTTTACAGAAATTTTTCAAATAACCGCTGCTGTATATCTCGCCGGATTACTAATTTATGCTGTTTATAAGGTTACCAGACCTGAACAGAAGACATTGAAGAAATAAATTTATATCAAAATGGCATTAGAATCAAAAATCGAAACTCTCAAATGGACA
>CAZEDP010000202.1:0-384 GCA_964511035.1 uncultured Gammaproteobacteria bacterium | reverse complement strand
ATAATACACTCGGGGCATGATCCGGAACCGGGGAGTTTAAAAGCCAAACTTAATATTAAAGGTAATAAACTATGGGAAGAACTTGCTAAAACGCTGGATATTCCTCTCAAATGGACAGGCAGCTCCGTACTCCTTATTGACCAGAGAAAAATCCCGTATTCTCTTGAATACGTGGAAGTTAAAACCTACAAAGAAATGTACGAAGCCATCAAAAACATGACCGTCAGAGGCGCGCCGGCAATAGGAATAGCAGGTGCTTACGGAGTTACGCTCGGAGCGGCTGAAATTGCGGAGCTAAACAAGGAAGATTTTATTCAAAAACTCGAAGAAATCTGTAATTACCTGATTTCTTCGAGGCCGACGGCTGTTAATTTATT
Source organism: uncultured Gammaproteobacteria bacterium (assembly GCA_964511035.1). Taxonomy (GTDB): domain Bacteria; phylum Cyanobacteriota; class Vampirovibrionia; order Gastranaerophilales; family CAZEDP01; genus CAZEDP01. The sequence continues at coordinate 7 of CAZEDP010000202.1, read as the reverse complement.
CTGGGCA
>CAZEDP010000201.1:0-2747 GCA_964511035.1 uncultured Gammaproteobacteria bacterium | reverse complement strand
TCATAATTTCACCTTCAATTCTCTAAATTCCTGATTATTACTTATTATACTACGTTAATAATATTATTTCCATAGGCTGCTGCGGTAAATTCGGCTTATTTCCTTCTTGTCCGACTTGTTATTTTGCTAAAATGTTTTTATGTAAAACTTTTCGTCAAGGTAAAATAATGGCTTTCAACAAATTGGGAATAAAAAAAGATTTGTCGTTTGTTTTTTCAAGCAATTTGATAAGCAGTATATTTTATTTTTTAATCACGATTACTGCAACCAGATACTTACCCATGAAAGATTTCGGAGTATTTGCCATATATGCGGCAATAGGAGGACTGCTGCCGTTTTTTATGGATTTAGGGTTAAATATAACAAATCTTAAGTTTTTATCAGAGAACAACGGTAATGAAAAAAAGATAATCGGCACTATGCTATGGATGCGACTCGCGTCAGGTCTGTTTATTTTTCTGCTTTCACTGATTTTCGGCAAATTTTTAATTGATTCGTTTTTCAAAATAAGTTCATCATACCTGAACATACAAATAATGGTTCTATCTACCATTCTCTTAAGCGTGGTCAGTCTTCTTCAGACGTTTCTTCAGTCCTCTTATAAATTTTTGCAATATTCAATCGTAACTGTTTTGCTTAACTTTGCAAGGTTCTTTTTGATTTTCACAGCATGCTTTTTTGGTTATAAATCTCTTGATTTAATGATATTTCTTTATTTTTCGGCTATTTTAGCTCCTTTTGCAGCGGTGGTTATTTTTACAAGAAAACAGATAAACTTTTCATTTGATAAGGAGAAATTAAAATGCATGATTAATTTCTCCAAATGGGTGGCGCTTTCAACAATCATTACGGCGGTAATAATGAGAGTAGACACTATTATGCTCGGAATAATTTCCTCAAAGGAAGAAGTAGCAAAATATGCGCTGGCATTTCAAATAGCTTTTATAATCCCTTTGTTCACGAACGCTATGTTTACGGTTTTGTTTCCAAGGGTGGTTTCGATAGAAAACATGTCGGAATTTAAAAAACTTGCGAAATGGCTTTTGAAAACAGCTCCGATTCAAGCGGTAGCCTGCATTGCGCTTCTTTTTATTTCAAAATATTTTATTTTATTTGTATTTGGCGAAAGTTATGCCGGCGCTTCAAGTGTTTTAAATATTCTGATTATCTCATTTGTTGTGGGATTCTTTGCCGCCGCTTTGAATCCGCTGTTTTATGCTTTAAACATTCCTCAGAGCCTTTTTTATATTTATTTTTGCCAGCTTATTGCAAATATTTTGCTGAATTTGGTTTTAATACCATCGCTTGGTGCGGAAGGCTCGGCAATAAGTTCGCTGGTAATAAGAATTTTCGGGGTTATAGTAACTTGGTATATAATTATTTGGTACTTTAAACACAGAGACAAACTTAAAATTTCTTCCCCCGGCTCTTTAGATGCCTGTAATGAAAAGGAGTAATAAACAGCTGTTGTGAAATATCTTTCCGGTCTTTTCAAAAAGAAAAAGTTTAATTGGAAAAACACCATAATTGATGAAAGTATCGAAATGTATTTCATCGAAAATATCTGTGTTGGCGAATATGTTTACATCGGTAAAGATGCTTTTTTTGATGCAAAAGGCGGAATAACCATAGGCAATAACGTCATAATTGGTCCTCGATGCACAATAATTAGTTTTAATCATAATTATAAAAGCGATGCTATGCTTCCGTACGACAATAAAGAGATTTTAAAGCCCGTAACAATTAAAGACAACGTCTGGATTGGCATAAACGTCAGTATATGCCCCGGCGTAACAATAGAAGAAGGTGCTGTCATTGCCATGGGAAGCGTTGTAACAAAAGATATACCTCGCTGCGCAATAGCAGGCGGTAATCCTGCAAAGGTTCTGGACTATCGAGATATTGGGATATACGAAAAGCTTAAAAAAGAAGGCTGTTTTTATATGAAAATGAAGTTGGAAGGAGAAATTTCGGAAAAAGAGCTTATCTGATTTTTCCACCGGAATGCATAACTGTCAGTTTGGAATTTGAGTTTAAGGTTGCGGTATTGTTAATACAATCAATTAACCGCTGTTTGCTTTTCGTCGCTTATTACTGCTCCGTCAACAAGAGTGATTAGCCTGTCAGCTTTTTTGGCAAGGTTTTGTTCGTGTGTGACAATAACAAAAGCCATTTCGGTTTCTGAGTTTATCTTGCGAAAAAGATTATAGATTTCGCCGCTTGTTGTTTGATCGAGAGCCCCTGTCGGTTCATCGGCAAAAACAACGGCAGGATTGTTCATAAGCGCTCTTGCTATTGCCACCCTCTGATTTTGTCCTCCCGATAATTGCGAAGGTCTGCTGTATAATTTGTCGGACAAGCCAACTCTGTCAAGGATGTATTCCGCTCTTTCTTTTTGTTCCTGAGATACTTTTCGTCCGATGAAAGCAGGCATCAGAACATTTTCAAGGGCGTTAAACTCTGCCAGAAGCAGGTGAGCCTGAAATATAAACCCGATTTTTTCGTTGCGAAAACGTGCTTTTTCCTTATCCTGCCAATGAGAAGTATCTTCACTGAAATAGAGAAGCTTACCGTCCGTAGGTTTGTCTAAAAGTCCCAGAACATTCATAAGCGTACTTTTGCCTGATCCGCTTGGACCTACTACGCTGATAAACTCACCCCTGTTGATTGTCAGGTTTATTTTGCGAAGGGCATACACCGGTTGAGCACCGAAATAAGTTTTTGAGATATCTTCAAGTTTAATCAAA
>CAZEDP010000200.1:0-2764 GCA_964511035.1 uncultured Gammaproteobacteria bacterium | reverse complement strand
CTGGCATCCCGAAGCAACTGATTTTATCGTGGTCTTAAACCGGACAGTAGTGAAAGTATCTATTGAAGCGTGATTTTAGACCAGGATTTGATTCAACAAATCTCTTCATTTCGCCTGTATAACCAGCCACTATAACGACTATTCTATTTCGGTAGTCTTCCATTCTTTTTAGGAGTATGTCGATCGCTTCCTGACCAAAATCATTGCCTTCAGCACCGCTAGGCTTGAGAGTATATGCTTCGTCTATAAATAAGACGCCATCTAAGGCTTCTTTAAATAACTTGTCAACTTTTACAGCGGTTTGCCCTACATAAGATGCAACTAAACCAGCTCGATCAGTTTCAACCAAATGCCCTTTTTTTAAAAAGCCTAAGGCAGCATAAATACGCCCAACCAAGCGAGCAATTGTCGTTTTACCAGTGCCTGGCGGCCCACAAAAAACAGCGTGCAGGGCTAAATTCATCCGATTCAAACCTTGTTTCTCACGTTCTTTTTGAATTTTTAAAAAATTCAAAAAACTTCTAAGATCCTCTTTGACAGCATTTAACCCAATCAGTGCGTCAAGTTCTGAAAACAGCTCTTCAATATCAAAATGATCATTTTCAACTTTTGATTCATCCTCATCTACAAATGTTTGGGTAGTATCTACTTCTTGAACCTCATTTATTTCTTCTATTTGCGTTTCTGGTTCCAAGGCCAGTTCAGCGTTAGCGAAAGCAGAGCCTATAAAATCACACACCCTATTTATGAAATCACTGTTTGTCTGGAAGCCACCCTGACTCGCACTGGCCATGTGAGATGCAATTTGATAATATTTTACCCCCAAGGCACCAGCATTATTCATATTCAGGACAATATCAAACATATAGCAGTATTGAAGCCCTTTAAAAAAACCCGTATTTTCGATTTTTTGTGCTTCATTAGCAACATTTTGGAAGACCTCTTTAAAAAGGTCGAGCACCTCTTGCTCAAGAGCACTACCACAAAAACCGGGCTTTGAAAGAAGTTCATGTAATTTAATCGAGTTATTGATTAATTCATAAGAGGTTGTGTCTGGCAACAATGGGGCGGTGCCGATGAATATCAAACCCATTTCAAATTCATTTGAACTAGCTTGCTTTTCCGCTAGTAAACTGGCTTTACATAAAAATGCAACATCATTAGAAATAGCAATACATAAAGGACGTCTCTGGTCTTCCGGAAACGTCGAAATCAATTGATAAAAAAATTGTCGTAAGTCTCTAGCCTCATTAATATACTCAGTAATAGTCTTGTTTTGTACTATGGGCTTGGAAATCTCTTTCTTAATTTCCTGCCACGCAGGGCTAAACGACCATTTAGGGATGTTGTGACACACAAGAACTAAAAACTTAACTATTGCATCTAGGGTTTCAGCTCTCTTGAGTTTGGACAAAGTTATATCTTGGTCATTAATATTAATAATTCTAGAGGCTTCTGTATTTTCTTTAACAAAAACGCTTTTTATATCTGAATACCTAAAAACAAAAAGAGTCGATGCGTTCATTAAACAGTAAATGGAGTCTGTCGTTAATAAAATGCCGGTTTTGCCAACACCAAAAAGAGTTGTGTCTACAGTAGCCAGTATTTCTTTTTCTGCCGGCGCACGATCTTTTAATACCGTCAAAAAATTCTTAAGTCGATTAGGCAAAATCGGTGGCAAGTTGAAATCCACGAGATCGAAACCAACCAAGGACTGACGGAGTGTTTTTATGTCTGGCGTACTATTTAACATGCCGGTTTCCCCACAGAAGTATTAATTTTCTATATATTTTATTAACTCAACTTGACCAGGAAAAACTAGAGATTTTTTCAATTAAATTGCTGGCACAAGCATAATGGTATCGCCATTTTATCGCAAAAAACTGTGAATCTGCCACTTAAGAGGCCTTGACCAAATTTTTATAGCGCTACGTATCGGAAAAAGGTGAGATCTTACCCAATTGCGCTGCCTGATAGTCAAAATTAAAAATATTGTGAATTAAAGATATATGTAGAAGCCTTTTTTGCTTTTACATATTTCAAATAAGGAGATTTCTTTAATGAAGACATTCATTATGCTTCAAAATCGACATCTTAAAATTCTTGCCTCGACCCAATCCCAAACACTTGCACTCGGCTTCATGATTGTAGTTTGGCATATTCTTGTTCTATGGTTCGAACTATTATAGGTGGAGCAAAAAGGGCCTCGATGCTGTTTGTTTTTTATGACCATATAAATAAAAATTAAATTTGTGGTAGCGGCAGAATAGAAGCGAGGTGAGATAATTGAGTTAATGGTTGCAGGTGCCTGGTTGCGCTGAAAGCGTGACCAGGCATTACAGACCACGCTTTGCGCTTGCAAGCTAACGCAATGATTTTAATTAGCCACTCAGAGACCGCGGATTGTTGTAATGGAAAAGCTTAGAATACGTAAATTTTACCCGTTTTGTGCTGTGGCCCATAAATTTGTTTTTATTTCTTTTTTAACAATTACACCTTGTTTTGATATAATTTAGAGTGTGTTTGTAAAATAGTCGGAGACCAAATATGGACTACCACAAAGCCATAACAAATATGCTTGAACAACAGGGCGGCATAGTAACAACCGCTCAAGTCAATGCTGCCGATATACCCAGGCTATATTTGAGCAAAATGGTCAAAGAGAATCTTTTGCGCAGGGTTGACCGGGGAGTTTATGCCGCGCCGGAGGCCTGGGAAGATGAAATGTTTCTGCTGCAATATAAATACAGCAAAGGAATCTTCT
>CAZEDP010000199.1:0-2779 GCA_964511035.1 uncultured Gammaproteobacteria bacterium | reverse complement strand
TCCGATAAGTCCAAGTCCTACAACTGCAATGCTGTCTTTTTTGCTCAATTTTTCTTCCTCAAAAAGTTAAATACTTTCTTTTAATAATTTTATCCTATTATACGATTCTTCAATTCGTTCTTTTTTGATTTTATTTTGTCTCACTGCTTTAAGAATAATTTTTTTGACCTTTACGGGCATTTTTATATCAGGCTTGAAATAATTTGCAAAAAGCAGGATATCGCTTCCCGAATTTACTGCATTAATTATTGTTTCCTCAAAACCGTAATTTTTGCTGACTGCTCCCATTTGCAAGTCATCTGTAATTACCGTTCCGCTAAAACCTAAATCGTTTCGCAATTTTTCCTGAATAAATTTATAAGACAGAGATGCGGGGTATTTTTCATCAATATTTTTATTGAAAACATGCGCGCTCATAATTATATTAGCCTTATTTTTTTTAATTAATTCAAGATAAGGAGTTAGTTCGCTTTCCCTCCATTTATTTGTAATGTCGGTAAAATCCAGATGAGTGTCGGATAAGGCATTGCCGTGTCCCGGGAAATGCTTAAGAGTCGTTAAAACCTGCTTTTCATTATGCGCATCAATAAATTGTTCTGAATAACTTACTATTTTATTCGCATCATCGGAAAAACTTCTTTCTTTTTTGCCGATTGCCGGTGAGTTTGGGTTATCAACATCAACGCATGGCGCAAGATTTAAATTAATCCCCGTTTCCTTGAGCATCCCTGCCATATCGGCATAAATTCCCCTTGCCTGCCGGGGAGTTTTGTTTTGTGCCATATCTTTTGCGGAGAGGAAATCCATAAACCCGTTTGATGAACTCAATCTTTGAACTTTTCCGCCCTCCTCGTCAACGGCTATCAATAAAGGCAGTCCATTTTTTTCGGCGGATTTTAGTGTTTTAACCAGCTGTTTTAGCTGTTCGGGGTTTTCAACATTATATTTAAGGAGCAAAACCCCTGTAATTTGTCCTTTTTTTATATATTTCAAAAGCTTCTTAACATCTTTGTCAGAGGATTTTGTCCCGTGAAAACCAACCATAATCATCTGACCGATTTTTTGATCAATTGATATTTCTTCAACATTTTTTGCAAAAGCACAGAAGTTTTGGCTCAAAAAAAATGTCGAAAAAATTATTATGAATAATAAAATTTTTTTCATTTGAAATTTAATTTTCTGATGCTGATTCTTCAGTCGGGCTGGCAACCTTTACGCCCATTTTTTTCAGCTCGTTGACTGATTTTAAATAATACGGAGATTCCTGAAAGTTTTCAAGAATGGTTTGGTAGCATTCTATTGCGTCATCTCGGTATTCGCGGTTGCGGTAAACATAAGCCAGTTTATAGTACGCCTGTGCGAGGTCAAATTTCCCGCCCCCTCCGAGCAAAGCCGTATCGAGCTTTTCTTTGGCATCTATAATGGTTTCATTGTCTTTAGGTGAAAATAAGCCGTTAGCATAGATTTTTTTAGTCAGAGAAGCAATGTTATTTGAAAGTTCAGTAAATTCTTCCTGCGTCATTTTTTTTGCTTTGGCGGCAAATACCTGCTGATTAGCGTTAAGAGATACACAAAATGCTGCAAAAATCAGCAAACAAATAATTCTTTTTTTTATGTTTTTTTTCATTTTTCTTCCCCAAAAAACCTCATGCCGAAAATATACTTATAATATATAAGATTACACCAAAAATCTTTTGGTTTTCCTCTACTAAAAAGCCTATAATTTCTTGTTTATTTTATTCTCTTCTGCCAAGTACAAGATATGCAACAGCCATTAATCCGCTAACTGCAAAAATACTTTCAAAACCTACATGTTGTTCAGGACATGTTGTTGTAGCAGCTGTTGAATTCAAAGTAGAATTAAAAGCCGTCAGGTTATTTGGATCTGATAATGTACTTGCCACAGCTATTGTTCCCAAAACAATTGCTGCTATAATAGCTGCGGTTCTAGCTGCATTTTTAATTCTTCCGCTAAAAGCAATTTCTGAAGCTTCTTTGCTGTCTGCCGTCATTTCTAAAGTTGTCTTATGAAGTTCTTTTATAAGCTCTGCTTGTTCAGAAGGATCAAGCTTTTTAAATTCATTTACAAAATTTTCAATTCTTTCTCTATCCGTCTTGCTTAATGTTGAAAGAATATCGGCAGCTATTTCATCCTGATTATATGTTAAAGGTTTGCCGTCTCTCATGTCTTCAAAATTCTGCATAGCCTGCATGAGAGGTTCACGGTTTCTTTCAACATCCAGATTAACTCCTGCAAGTATTTTATCCATAACGGCTCTTACTTCAGGGCTTACTGTATTTTCTTCTGAAATTGTGTCTAAGATTGGAAGAATTGTTCTTTGAGGGTATTGAGGACCAAATGCTGAATATTGAGAGGGACTTGCGGCAGCGGCGCCGGATTTAAACGCAACTGAATTCTTGGTTTTGTTTTTGAGGTTGATATAATTTAAAGAATTCACTGAAATATTTTGTATCATTTTTGTTCATCCTGATTTTTTACTTAACAATTACATAAAACCCCAACATGAAAAAAGTTGCTGTCTTTTGCCCATATTTTTTACAAATATTAAAATTCAAATTGGAAAATTTTTTTGCTAATTAAATAGCTCGTCAATTCTGAGTTTAATTTCGTTACTGTCCAGCTCTCCCGAGAATATATTTAATTCGAGCGCACTACGGTATAACTTGGCTGCCGTGACTTTATCCCCTTTTAATGCAGTTGCTCTTGCAAGATTATAATTCGCAAGGGCATAATTGGGATTGTATTTGACGGCTTTTT
>CAZEDP010000198.1:0-2937 GCA_964511035.1 uncultured Gammaproteobacteria bacterium | reverse complement strand
CTCTCGGAGCGGTTAACAGCTCGATTGCACTGCCAAGATTAATTACAGGACGGGCGGACGACAATACATACGTGGAGCTTTTCCTTAACGATGTTTATACCGACAGGCAGGACGTCGAAAAAGGACGGTTTGAATTTGAAACTCTCAACTATCCCGCTAGTTCCTTTGTAAATATCAGGGTGGAACAGGTTAACCCTGACGGCACAAGAAAAATCGTGTTCAAAAGAGATTATGCTCAGGACAGAGACCTGCTCGCCCCGAAGCAAAAAGAATTTGTCGGTTTTTCAGGGATAGACAGCCTCTTAACAAGCAACAAATTTTCCCTGTTCGGCAAAGACCGTAATTCCGAAAACGAACAACCGATTAAATATATAACAGGCTTTAAATATCGGCAGGGTATAACCAAAAGGCTCAATCTCGGCGGGGAATTTGCCCACAGCATAAGATTAAAAACACCGTTTGAAGAAACCTCCGGTGAAATAACATCAGCAAGAAATCTGCGCCAAAGCAACACATCATCAGGCTTCAGCGGCGGACTGACCGCTAATTACATACCCTATGACGATTTGAGAATCACTACCGAGGCTGCATTATCTCGAGCAAACTCCAAGCTCAAAAGCGAACCGAATAAAATGGATTTCGGCACTTACAGCGCAATAAACGTTGAAAGGGAAAAATACCGAATTTACAGCAAAGTGTTCTACTTCGGCTCGGATTATTACAGCGCCGGTTACAGCGATAACATCGACAAAAGAGGCTATGAATTTACTTCTGACTTCGATATTTCTCCGCTTAATTTCTCTGCAAGCGCGGTTAAATATACCTCAAACCTCGATAAATACTTTCCGGGTGGTTTTGCGCATATTGAGAATTTTGACTTCAACATAAGAGGGAAAATTAATGATCATAAAGCATTAAAAATAGGCGCAAGAAGCGCGAAAGCCAAAAATTCAATATATTTTGACAGCCAAACGGATTTTAACCTGACCTGGAACATAAAAGCCAGTGACAGACTGGCTGTTGAGCTCGCATTCATACAAACAAGGATTAAAAAGAAAAATTATGTCACAAAAGCGCGCTCTTCATCTGTTTTCAATCGACTTAACACATCTGTCGATATTGATGCGGGAAAAGTCGGTATCGTCAGAGTAGTGCATCAGGCAAGCGCGGGAGACCCCGAAGACAGAATTCTCATCGGCAAAAACCCGCCTATTAATAAAGAAGTCAACATTAAACTCGACAGATCCAAGCTGCCTTGGAAAAATATAACCGTTTCGCCCAACGTCGGATACAGGTATTCCGGCGATAAGGGCTTTGTGTACGGGGTTGATATCGGATACAAAAACCTTTCGGTCAGGTATTCTTATAATTCCAGCTTCACCGGAGGAACTCCCCGTTCAAGAAGCCATGCCGTATCTTTTAACTTTACCAAAGCGGTCAATTTCGGCGCACCTAAGATTAACGGAGCTAAAGCCGGCAATAATCTTGCATTTAACCCTGAAAACGGTATTATAAAAGGCTTTGTCTATCTCGACAAAAATCAAAACGGGATTAAAGATGAGGGTGAAGAAGGAATACCGGACATCGATGTCAAAGTTAAAGATATGTTCAATGTAAAAACCGACAAGAAAGGCGGCTATATCATTCCTAACCTTGCCGCCAGAACCTATGTGATAGGTTTGGATAAAGATACTCTCCCCGTTATTTACACTCCTACAACAGTTGATTACTCTGTGAACGTAAAACGGGAAAAAGTTTATGAGGTCAACTTAGGTGTAATAGTAACTCCGGGAAGTATTTCAGGGAAAGTAAACATTGAAAACAGTCCTGCCGGAGCCGATGTTATAGTTCAACTGCTTAATAAAGAAGGAAAAGAAGTCAAATATACAACTACCGACAGCACAGGCGGGTATTATTTCGGAGCTGTTGCGCCGGGTGAATATCAGGTAGTTATAGATAAGAATTATCTCGATTATAAAGGACTTCAGGTCAAGAATAACCTTCAACAGCCGGTCACTGTTCCTTTCATAACCGATGACTTTTACGATGCGGAAGGAATAGATTTTGATTTAGTGCCGAAACAGGGTGAAGTTAAGATTTTTGACAATACAACGAAACTGTCTAAACTTTAGCAGGTACCGGGTCTTATTATGGATCTTAAAGTTGTTATAAGATTACCCTTTACCGGTTCTGCAATTAAACTGAGGTATTCTTCTTCAAAACCGGCATCATAACCGCCTTTTAAAAAGTATTTTGCTGCAGTTGACCTTGCAAAACCTCTTAGAGGCGAGGTAAGACCTTCTTCAACAGCTCCAATAAGTTTATTAACATTGTCAATTGCAGGGTGATTAACAGGCTCGTACATTGTCAAAAAAGATTCATATACTTTTTTTCTTAAAACAAGCTGACCGCTGGTGTTATTCCCTGCAAACAGCGCATTTCCGTCTAAAACAGTTTTTAAAGCGGCTCCAAGATATGTGACTCCCTTTTGAAAATCAGATACATGCTGAACCAGCCTTTTATCATAATTTCCTCTTTGCAGGTCGCTGAGTTTGCTTTTTAAAATATTTCTGTATTCGGCACGAACATCAATTTGTGTGGGCGTTGTTCCTGTTCCTTTCAACCCGTTTCGCAGCGAGTTTTCGAATACATGAAACACTCCTTCATTATTCGCTGCAAACCTTTCCGCATGTACTTTGCCCAAAGCATAGAATACAATCCCCAAATCATGGTGTTTTTCCGTATCTATTACGGTGTCCAAAATATTCTGCTGAAGAAGATTAATATTTAAACCCTCGCACATGGGAGTATCAAACATTTCCAGACCGAGCAGGCTTCTGAGAGTTTTTTCTATATGATAAACCGGAGTATCAATATTGCTGATTTTGACCTGCCCCCTAAATTGTACTCAATTTTAACTTAGTGTTCTCCCAACAT
>CAZEDP010000197.1:921-2960 GCA_964511035.1 uncultured Gammaproteobacteria bacterium | reverse complement strand
TCTTTCATTAATGCTGTTTCAGGAAAATCTTACTGAAGATGCTTCTCAAATATTCGTAAACAGAAGATTTGTTTTTGAGGGGCTTACTCAAATTTTAAGAGCACTGAACAGCAGGGGCAAAATAGTTATTCTGGTTGAAGATATAGAGTACATAGACAGCGCTTCTTTGGATTTTATTAACTTCGTGGCTAAAACAGGTTTTTTAAGCGCGGGCAATAACATTATAATTACGCATTCTGCTGAACTAAATACCAAAATTCTCCCGTTAATAAATTTAAATTCCGAATCTGCCGTGAAAATTAACTTAACGCCTATGAATGATGAGGAAATGGACGAGATACTGCTGAAAATGTTTAACAATCAGGAAGTAATTCCCTCTAAATACAAAGAAAGACTTTTTCAAGCCGCAAAAGGAAATCCTCTGTACTTGGAACAGGCGGTAATGCTGCTGTTTGAAACAGGAATAATATACCCGCAGGACGATCAATTATATTTTAAAGAAATTAACGGCGGTCTCGGTCTTTCCGAAAATATTGAGGATGTTATTAGAAACAGAGTAAATGTTATAGCGCAAACCAATGAAAACAGTCTTTCCATAGTCTGTTTAGCGTGTTTATTGGGGCAAAAATTCATACCGGGGCTTATACAGAAAATCATTGACCTGCCCAATGAAGAATTTTCGGAAGTTATGCAGCGTCTTGTAAACTTCGGAATATTTGCCATAACAGACAGATATAATTTGAGATTTAAGCACAAAACATTGTGGGAAACGGTTTATAAGTATGCTTTCTCTGAAGAGGACAAGATACAAAATCATAAAATGATTTTTGAAATTTTGAAAAACTTCACAAGATCAAGCGGCGTTAATATTGCAATGCATGCTGAAATAGCCGGTTTATACAAAGAATCATTCGGCTATTGGGGTTTAGGTTCAATCGAAGCAATATCTTTAGGTGATGCGGAAGCATACACCGAGTGCCAAAAACGTGTTCTGTCTTTGCTCGAAAAAGTTGAAGATTTAGGTCCGGATGTGGACAGAGAAAAGTTAAGGTCATCCATATATGAACAGCTCGGTTTAATAAATTATCAGTCGAATCCTTATGAGGCGCTGAGATGTCTTTCAAATGCCATAGTTTATAAAGAGAACAAAAAAGAAGATGCCAGAGTTATAAATCTTGCGGGATTTCTTTCAAAGAGCTGTGAGCTCTTAGGTAATTATTCGGGTGTAGTGGAATGCGCTGATAAAGCATTGTCAAAAATTGATAGGTCTCAGATGCCTTTTGAAGCGGCAATATTAAAATACTGCAAACTTGAAGCCCTGTTTTCACTCGGCAGATTTGACGAAGTAATAATGCTTTCCAAAATAGATATAATTCCGGTCATAAGGCAGTTTGCATCGAGAAACAGGACGGTTTCAGGGTTAACACCGGATGAAATCAATTATATTTTGTCGGATGCGAGATTGATTTATTGCAGTGCTTCAGCTTTAAAGGGAAATAAAGAGATATTTCCGGAAATAGAGGACCTTATAAATACTGCGACAGCTCAGGGTTTGACTTCCGTTGAAGCTCGAGCAAATGCGGTTAAGCTGTTTTTAGAGATAATTCAGGGTAAAGGGCAAAATAAAACTCAGGAAATTGAAAAAATTAACAAGCTTGCCTTAAATATTGCAGAACCGGAAATAATGCATCTTTATGCTGGTATGCTCAGGGGCTTTTTGCTGTTGATTGAGGGAAAAACGGAAGAATTTGCTCTGACTGCCGATGCACTTTTAAGATTAGCCGAAATCTGCAAGGAGTTTAATTTTCAGTGCATAATTAAATTTTTGGTAGGCAAAGTGCTTTTTGAGAGGGGAGAAACTGCAAAAGCAAGGTCAATCTATCATGAGCTTCTGGACTACTGTTCGCAGAGTAAACTTGCTATCCCAATGCTCATAGGCTGGTATTTATGTTCCAAGCTTGAAATAAAGTCCGGCAATATTGAAAAAGCATCCGAAATAATTGAAAAAGCTCTTGAAGTATCTAAGAAGCCCGAAATAA
>CAZEDP010000197.1:0-911 GCA_964511035.1 uncultured Gammaproteobacteria bacterium | reverse complement strand
CATTTATTTGGATCAGGCTTTAAAACTGGCTGAAAAAGACGAAATGCTCTTATTAAAAGCCCGATTTAATTTATCCTACGGTAAAATTTATCAGGAAGTCGCCGTGAATTTCGAAGAAAACAGAAAGCAGGCAGTTACCGCATCTTTCAGCTATTTTAATAATTCTTTAAAGCTGGCTCAGGAAATCAATAATCAGCTTCTTAAAAAAGAATCCGCAAAAGCTGTTCATGATTTAACCGCATTCTGTAAGCTATCCGGCATAGAAATATAATTTTTTTTATTTAATTCTATAAGATGGGAATATAAGACGAAAGAAAAAACGAAGTTTTTGAATTCGTCAACATTACCGTTAAAATTCAGTAACAATTTAAAAAATGCATGTTGAAAAACTTGTTAATTAAGTTTATTATGTATGTAATTTAATTTCAGAAGAGACATTATGGCGGCATCGTTAAAGGGCAAAACTTCAGAAGAGTTGCAAAAACTTGGCGGCAAGTTGATTTCAGAGATTGAAGCCATTGATACCAAAGTTGTTAAAGAAATTGAAACCAAATTATTTGAAATATTAGAAGAAGACAAAAAACTGGCAAAGCCGGTTTTTATTTTTATTGACGAGAAAGCTGTTTCTAAAACGGCTTATTTTTTGGCAAAATGTATAAGAAGACCTGTTGCGATAGGTATAGCAGGTGAGACAGCCAGCGGAAAATCAACTTTCACATATGATGTAATTGAAACTTTGACCGAACTGCAGAATTTTCTTGAAGAAGAAAATATAATCACCCGAATAAACACCGATGATTATTATTTTGACAGAAGTGACCGTGTCAAAGAAGCAGGCGGATTTGCACAGTTTGCAAAGAATTATGATTTTGATGTGCCGGAGGCATTTGAACTGGAGCTTTTAACGTATC
>CAZEDP010000196.1:0-2967 GCA_964511035.1 uncultured Gammaproteobacteria bacterium | reverse complement strand
TTTACCTTTCAATGAGCGCGTACTTCTCATCGGAAAATCTTGCCGGCTTTGCCAATTGGATGAGAGTTCAGGCGCAGGAAGAGCTGATGCATGCCATGAAATTCTTTGATTTCATTAATGAGCGCGGAGGAAAAGTAACGGTTGAGAAGATTGACCAGCCTGCAGTCAAATGGGAAAACCCCAAGGCTGTTTTTCAAAATGTCCTTGACCATGAAATTCATGTAACCAAACTCATAAACGACCTTGTAAACCTTGCCATTGAAGAAAAAGACCACGCTTCAAATATATTCCTTCAATGGTTTATAACAGAGCAGATAGAAGAAGAAGCATCGGCTGAAGAAGTTTTGAATAAGCTAAAAATGATAGGAGCAGACGCAACGGCATTGTATATGTTGGACAAAGAACTCGCCGCCAGGGTGTTCACACCCCCGGCAGCAGGGAAGTAAAAGTCTGTTCAATTTCTTATTTTAGTCTTTATAAGCCGTTTCAATTATTTTTTCAATACCGGGACCGCAAATAGGTCTGATATTTTTGTACGCTTTAGCAGCTTCTTTTATCAGATCTTTGTCTTTATAAACATCTGTTATCAGATCAAATAACCTGTCGGCATGGCGACCTTCACCCAGTTTACCGAAGGCTTTGATTGCATCATTTTTGTTTGGTTTCCATTCATCTTCTAAAAGGTGATCTATCATATCAAGGTGTTTTGTGCTTCCTTTTTCTGATACCGCTTCTATAACTTTATTTCTGACTCGTGCATTATCATCCCTTGCAAGCGGTTCTAGCAAATCAATATCATTCTTCTGCCCGTGTTTATAAAGACCTTCCACTGCATTTTCCCTGACCTCGGCATTTGCGTCACCAAGATATGATTTAATCTGTTTCAGGTACATCTGACATCCTTTATCTGCATAGGCACTGCTTATGATAATTCTTATTTCATCCAATTTATCATTGACGAAAATATCAAATACTTTCAAATTCTCAGAGCTGTTGATAAGACCGCTGACAGTCTTAAATGCCTCAACTCTGACTTCATCGGTATTGTTACTGAACAGGAGATCTTTAAGCTCAGCAATATTCGATTCTCTGCCTAATTTTCCGTAAATTCTTGCCGCAGTTTGTCTTAGCGCGTCATTTCCATCACTAAGGAATTCTTTTATGAGTTCAAGATCTTCATTTTTACCCTGAGATATTATTCTATCACCCATAGCGCTCACAAATTTGCGCATGTAAGCATCATCCTTTTTATATGTGTCATTGTACAGATAAGTGTCTCTAAGGCGCTTTTCAGACATATTTTTCTTGTCGTATTTATCAAAATTATCTGCTTTAACGCTTTTTGACAATTTTTTGACTTCTTCGGTATATTCAGGGCTTTTAAGGAAATCACTTATTTCTTTTAATTTCCATGCCCACTGCTCAACTTCAAGACGGGCATTTGTTTTATTTATGCCGAAGGCTTTTTCAGCTGCCTGTCTAACCATTATATCTTTGTCATTGAACATTTCCTTAAATTTGGCCGACAGATCAACACACAGCCTTTTTTCAATATCTCCGAGAGATTCAACGGTTAATAACCGTAAATCCTTATCATATTTTGTGTCGAGATATTTCTCCAGTGACGGTATATCTGTCTTTTCTGCAATTTCTTTAAATGTCAATATTATTTGGCGAATTACATGATACTTTTGTTCATTTTCATAGGGCTTTAAAACTTCCGAAAGATTAATTTTACCTCTCTTTCCGATTGCCCTGACGGCTGAGACTGCATCATCTCTTATTGAACCGTTTTTGTGGATCATATAGGGTTTTAATATATCAATCTGCAGAGGCTCTGCGATAGCGCCAAATGCTTTAAACGCAGATTCAACAACATTTTTGTGCATGTCGTCAAGAAGACCTTTAATATCATCAATGTTAGAAGAATTTCCTATCTTTCCGATAATATAAACTGCAATGTTTCTTTCTTCGGGGTTTGCTGATGTAAGCAGATCCTTCACAAATTCCACATCTTCAGGCTGTGCAATTTTAATAATTTCATCAGCGGCAGCCTGCAGCTTTTTCTTTTCCTGAGAATGTGCAACCAAAAGGTCATAGAGCTCATCTACCTTTTTGTCTCCATATTTAAAGCCGTATATTTCAAGGTGAAAATCATCAAGAATTTCATATTTATCGGAATGACTGTAACCGCTTAATTCACCTTCAATATGCGTTCTTATATTTGATAACTTTTCACTATTTCCGACTAAATTATTTATTTCTTCTTCAAAGTTACGGCACTTGAGAAGAGAAGAAAACTGCTTTATACAAGCACGCGCATCATTTCTGTCTCTGGCTGTTTGAACAACCGGTTTAATAACTGCCTCTTGATTTTCTTGAAACATAGTTGCAAGAGCTTCTTTTGCTTTGCTTAATTGACATTTCAATGCCCTTACTGATAAACCGAAAGAAATTTCTGTTAAATTGTTTTGACTTGCTTTATTGAGTGGGTATCTAATCGGACTGTTATTATTTGTACCGGTTTGCGAATTTTGCACTGATATGCTTTTTGAAAAGATATTATAACCTGTTTCATACATTTTCATTCTTAGTTATCCCTTTTTTTCTCACAAAAATCTGACCTGTTTATTTAACAAAGCTCAATTTTCAAAGTTGCCAAACAAGCAGTGTTCAATAAGAAGAAAAGAAAACAATATGTAGTGTTAGCAGGGGTTAGCGGATTATATTTAAAAACTTAATAATTTGTAATATAAATTGAATTTGAAAATTCAAAAGGGCAGAAATCAGCAGAAAATAGGTCGGATAAAATTATAAATTTAATCCTAAAAAAGTATCCAAACTAACAAGTGTCCATAACACACATTACAGTAATTTTGGTGTAAAAAAAGTGCAAAAAACGCGCAAAATGCCGTCTTTTTGCGTGTTTTTTGCATACTTTTTGCACGTTTTTTTGCGATTTTGCAA
>CAZEDP010000195.1:0-2988 GCA_964511035.1 uncultured Gammaproteobacteria bacterium | reverse complement strand
GTTTATTAGGGTCAACCGGTTCGCTGCCTAATTTTGCGGCTTCGTCAGCGCTGAATACTATCATGCCTGTTCCTGCGCCCGGAGAAGCATTTATTCCTTTGCCGAGGAGTCTTCCTTCTTTAAGTGCGGCTTTTTTGGCGCTGACATCAAATATAGGAAGAAGAAGTTCTTTAACTCTGTTTGCATCAACGAGGTTGAGCAGAGCATCTTCTTTGCTGACTATTCCGTCATTAACAAGATTTATGGCAATCTTCAAACTTGCTTGAGCTGTTCTTTTAGCGGCTCTTGTCTGAAGAATCCATAATACGGGGTCGCCTTTATCATTTTGTTCAATTGTGAATTCGCAGTCCTGAGCATCTTTGTTATGGGATTCAAGATTTTTTACAATCTTATGAAGCTGGGCATAAATTTCAGGCATTTCTTTTTCAAGTTCTGCTATCGGCTTGGTGTTTCTTGTACCTGAAACAACTTCTTCGCCCTGACCGTTTATGACATAATCCCCGACAAGTTCGTCTTTTCCTGTTCCGTTGTTACGGCTCAGTACTACGCCGCTGCCCGAACTGTCGCCGACGTTACCGAATACCATTGCCTGAACGTTTACTGCAGTTCCCATAGTGTTGTCGATTTTCTGGTCTTTTCTGTAAGCAATAGCTCTAGGTGTATTCCAAGATCTGAATACGGCTTCGATTGACTGTTCAAGCTGAACTTTCGGATCCTGCGGGAAGTCTTTGCCGGTTTCCTGTTTTACTAATTCTTTATAGCCTTTTACTACGTCTTTTAATGCTTCAACTGATAAATCCTGATCGGTCTTTGCACCGTATTTTGCTTTGACTGAATCAAGAACGTGTTCAAATTTATGTTCATTAATTTCAAGAACAACTTTTCCGTACATTTGAATCAATCTGCGATAGTTGTCCTGAGCTAATCTCGGGTTGTTGGTCTTTTTGGCGAAACCTTCAACGATTTCGTCATTCAGACCTAAATCCATAACCGTATCCATCATACCCGGCATACTAATCGGAGCGCCGGATCTGACTGACAGTAATAACGGGTTATTTATGTCGCCGTATTTTTTACCCATTTTATTTTCAACTTGGGTTAATGCGGCATAAGTTTTGTCTAAAAGACCTTTCGGCATTGTGTTGTTGTTCTTCATGTACTCGTTGCACATTGCTGTGGTAATAGTCAAACCGGGTGGAACCGGAATATCCATTCTGGTCATTTCACCGAGGTAATAACCTTTACCGCCCTGAAGTTTTTTGCCTTCCTTAATGCCTAATCCGCCGCCTTCGCCGAATACATATACTTCTTTGATAAGTTTCGGATCAACGGGCTTTTCTTTTTCCTTTACTGCAGAAGTTTTTACTTCGGCAGTTTCCACTGCGGGTTTTTTGTTCAACTGTCCTGCCAAAGTTCTTGCAGCCCAATAAGTAGCTGTGGTTGCTGCGGCACCAATTGCTGCGAGCTTGAGATTTTTTGTGTAAGCTCCTGCTGCCGCTGCGCCTGTACCTGCGGCTAATGCCGAGTTTCTTACGAAGTGGTCTTCACCTTTGAATAAATTTGCTAAATACTCTTTTCTCTCTTTGCCTGTAAAAGAAACATTATTTCTTACCAGACCGTTTTCAACTGTGACCCCTGTTACGTGCATTTTTTGTCTCCTTTTTTTACACACACTTAAAAGATATGTCTTGCATGGCGTTAAAACGAGACATGAAAAAAATTGACATGAAAAAGACTGTTTTTTACAAAATCTTTACAATGATGTTTTTGCTTGACTGCCGGAAACACAAAAATGCAGACTATCCCTGATATTTAGCAACCGGAGACAAAATATACAAAATTAATTTAAATATAAATCGGCTCATATAATTAAAGAGTCTCGATAAGAGACTCTTTATATTAATAATTTTATTGACTAACAAATTATTTAATTTGTCTTGACCTGACTCATAACTTCGCCGCAAAAATCATCTTTTCTTTTTTCAAGGCCTTCACCCATAACAAACCTTGTGAATCTTCTTATGGAGATTTTTTCCCCGATTTTTGCAATCTTTGCCTTAATGAGCTCCTCAATGGAGAGGGCAGGGTCTTTAATAAAGGGCTGTTCGAGAAGAATTTTAGTTGCAAGAAGTTTGTCAACTCTGCCGGTGACTATTTTGTCAATAATTTCGGGAGGTTTGCCTGCGAGGTCTGCTTTACCGGATTCAATTCTTTTTTCTTCTTCGATAACGGAAGCCGGAATTTCGTCTCTTGATACGAAATCAGGAGCCGCGCTTGCTATCTGAAGGCAAATATCTTTAACGAGTTCTTTAAATTCATCTGTTTTTGCAACGAAATCTGTTTCACAGTTGACTTCAACAAGAACACCAATTTTACCGTTATGTACATATGAACCTACCAAACCTTCCGCTGCAATACGTCCCATTTTCTTTTCAGCAGAGGCAAGACCTTTTTGTCTCAAAAATTCGACTGCTTTTTCAATATTTCCGCCGGTTTCGATAAGTGCTTTTTTAGCATCCATAATCCCGGCGCCTGTTTTTTCTCTTAGTTCTTTAACTTGATCAGCGCTTACGGACATTTATATTCCTCCAATAATTATTCTTCGGTTTTTTCAACTTCTGAAGCTGCTTCTTCTTTAGCCTCAACAGGCTTTTCTTCGACAGCTTTCTTTTCTGCTACAGGTACAGCTTCGGTTTTTACATCTTCAGCAAGAGCTTCAACTGTTACTCCGGCATCTTCCGGTTTCACATCCTTAATTTTTTGCGGCAGTGCATCTTTGCCCATGGATTCTCTTCTTTGTTTTCCTTCAAGAACCGCTTCCGCAATTTTTTCTGTTATCAGTTTAATGGCTCTGATGGCATCGTCGTTACCCGGAATTACATAGTCTATATCATTCGGATCGCAGTTGGTGTCAACTATTCCGACAATCGGAATACCGATTTTATTTGCTTCTTTGATTGCGATAAGCTCTCTTTTCTGATCGATAAT
>CAZEDP010000194.1:0-2991 GCA_964511035.1 uncultured Gammaproteobacteria bacterium | reverse complement strand
TAATCCTTCATTTATCCTTTCTATACTGTGTGTTTGATCTTCAGTAACCGAGGCTATTTCTTCAGTGCTTGCAGCAGTTTCTTCAGTTATGGAATGAATATTTTCAATGATTTTTACTGACTTGTCAGTATTGAGTGCTAGTTTTTTCACTTCGTTGGAAATTTCCTGAACATGCATGCCTGTTTTTCCTGTTGCAAGCAAAATTTTATCAAGATTTTCCTTAACGTTTTCAATAATCACAACGCCCTGTTCAACTTCTGCAACGCTTCCATCCATTTCGGTAACGGCTCTCAATGTCTTTTTTTGTATTTCTTTAATCATATCGGCAATTTTGCCTGTTGCCTGCGCTGACTGATCGGCTAATTTTTTTACTTCGCCGGCGACTACGGCAAAACCCTTACCCTGTTCTCCGGCTCTTGCAGCCTCAATGGCGGCATTTAAGGCTAAAAGATTTGTTTGACCCGCTATATTCCTTATTAAATCAAGTATCATTTCTATATCAGCCGTTAATTTACCGAGTTCCGTCACGGTTTTTGATGTTTCAGACGACGAAGTCTTAATCATATTAATTTTGCTGACGGCTTGTTGAGCCTGCATCATGCCTTTATTTGCTTCATCTTCTGTTTCTTTTGAAATCTGAACGGTTTCTTCCGCATTTACGGCTATTATTTGAGCCATTTCATTCATTGAGCCTATGTTTTGCATGCTGTCATTTACGCCTGAAGCCTGCATTTGAGCTCCTTTTGCGAGCTGATTGATGCTTTTTGCAATTGTATGAGCACCTTGCGATGTATCATCCGAGGCTTGGCTCATTTCTTCGCCTCTTAAATTAATTTGTTCAACAGAATTTTTAATTTGTTTAATCAGTTTAATAAGATTTTCCGTAAACTTTTTAAATGTTCTGTTAAGCTCGCCTATTTCGGATTTGCTCCCGTCATCGGGAATATACACTGTAAAATCATTCTCTGCAAGTCTTAAGCTTGTTCTGGTTAAGACTGTTATCGGATTTGCAATGTAGTTTCCGAGCATAAATGCAAGGAAGCCAGTTATCAAGATAACAGCTATGCTTGCGCTGAATAAAATAACCCAAAGCCCTTGAGAAACTTCGCTGGCAGGAACTGTTATAAACAGAATAAAGCCGTTTGACAGCTTTTGATATGCAATAAGATTCCCCTTAAGCTCCTCAATAGCGCTTTCACTCTTTTTTGTTTTTTCTATCAGATTTTTGTATTCGCCTTTATTAACTTTTGCAAGATTATCGGTTGTTTGAAATTCCTTGCTTACGAGGAAATTATACTTTTCGTTAACGAGAAAAGCCTTACCTGTATTGTAAACTTTCAGGCTGTTAACTATTTTCTTTAATCCGTCAAAAGAAATATCCATACCTGCAACGGCAAACAGTTTGTTTTGAATAAAAGCAGGCTTAGAGAAAGTAATCATGGGTATTTTTAAATCAACATCTTCATAAATATCGCTCCAAAGACCGTTTTTTGTTTTTATTGCGCCAAAATACCAGTCCATCCCTTCTGTTCCGGGTTCAAAATCAGACATTGCGCCCAGAGGCTGTTTTTCAAATAATCCGTCTTTGCCTTCCGTGTACCATGCACCATAAAGAGTATTAAAAAGAGGAGGATTTAAATAAACATAGACACTCATATTGCCGGGGGTGTTTTCGCCCATTTTTTTAACAACCGGCTCAACTATAGTTCTTTCATAGTTTTTTAAATAAGTTTTGTCGTTCTTTTTATTGAAATTAAACGTTTCAGTTGAAACCACCGCTAAATCGTCAACTGATTTCTCAATGACTTTAATTACCGCATCAATTCTGTTTGCTTCACTCTGAACTATACCGAGAAGCCGGCTTTTTGCTTCTTTTTTTAAGTATTCCGCTCCCTGATTTATACTAATAAAACTCAAAATGCCCGCAGTAAAAATACAAGCAAGTATCATTGCTATAATAATTCTTGATTTAATTGAATATAAATTCATCCTCAATTTTCGACACTCCCCAGATATTACATATCTATTAATTATATATTATTTCGTTTATATGACAAAAATATTACATCTCAGCAATATTTGAATTATTAAGAAATTAAACATTACAATTTCTTAATAATTTGATGTTTAACTGTCAATTTTTTTTATCTGCGGTTTTAAAGCATATGAAATTTTATATTGAGATAAATTTGGAAAGGAGCCACATATTTATGAAGATTTCATTTGATCCGACAGTATCAAGAAACAGTCAAAGTTTCGGTATTAACAAAGACAGACAGCCCATCGTGGCCGGCAACTGGAAATGCAACATGACCAGTCAACAAGCATTGCAATTTGCTGAAGATATCCAGCCTAAGTTAAACAAATATAATAAACCTGGCGCTGATAAAAACTCACCGACATTAGTTATTGCTCCGGGATTTCTTCAAATAGCAGACTTGTTTAATACACTTTCACAACGTCTTATGATCTTTATGCTCGGTGCTCAAAACGGACATTATAAACATAAAGATGCTTATACAGGCGAAGTTTCAATGGAACAATTGAAAGAAGCAGGCGTTGAGACAGTCATTATCGGTCACAGCGAAAGAAGAGCCAATGATAACGAAACAGACGAAAAAGTTAACTTAAAAGTTAAAAAAGCTCTTGCATCAGGTCTTATTCCAATAGCATGCGTTGGAGAAACCAGAGCAGAAAGAGAAGCAGGACGCACGGAAGAAGTAATTTCAAGGCAGGTAGTTAAAGCATTAAGCGACATTAGCAGCGAAGATATTTCAAAAGTCGTTATAGCTTATGAACCCGTTTGGGCAATAGGTAAAGGCGCAACCCCATGCTCGACGGATGAAGCAAACAGAGTCGTCGGCAATATCAGAGAACTTGTAAGAGAAACCTATGGAGACAAAGCAGATGAAGTCAGAATTCTTTACGGCGGAAATGCAAATCCTGACAATATATCTGACCTGATGATTCATAACGGTACTCCTACCGAAA
>CAZEDP010000193.1:0-3001 GCA_964511035.1 uncultured Gammaproteobacteria bacterium | reverse complement strand
TTGTCAATAGTTTTTAAGGCGCTTTTCAAAAAGATTTTATATAATTAAGATTGGATTCTATCGATCTTTTATACGCCCACCGCTTTACAATGGGGCCGGAGACTTCGCGGTGCAGCAGTGACTCGTTTGAGAAAGCAAAGTTATATTATGGAACTGATATCTTACCTTTCACATTGTCTGAGAAACGATAAAATTATACGCTGGCCTGATGCATGCATGCCTTTGACGTTTTATATCGCGCCTTTCAGGTGGTACAAGGCACAAAACGAAGGCTATTCATACCAGCAAATGGTTATTGATGCCCTTGACATCTGGCAAAAAGCTTCCAAAGGTAAAGTATCGTTCAGAACCGTCAACACAATAAACGAGTCTCAAATTAATCTCGACTGGAAGCGTGTTGAAAGATCATCTCTCGGGCACTGCTATTTTAATTTCGACGCGCACGGCAGGCTGTATTCTGCTGAAGTCCAAATAGGGCTGTCCGACGGTATTCTTCATTCGCAGTATCAGGATAAAAACGAGGTTTTCCATACCATTGTCCACGAAATCGGTCACGCGATAGGACTTTCTCACAGCCCCTATAAGAACGACATTATGTATGTTCCCCATCAATACGGCGTAGTCAATACTTCCGAAAGAGACCGGACTACTTTAAAATGGCTTTACAGGTTTCCTTACGGGATAAGCCGTGATGAAATATTGTCCGAATATAAACTGAATTCAAGTTATGACCTTGATCAACTGGTTTATGTCCTCGAAAACCCTGAAGAAGGCTTGGTAGAAAATGATTTTGAGAAGAATCTTCAACCCGAGGAAACTTCTCCTTCCGAGAATTTTGATTTAGACCTTCAGCAGCAAATACTTGCGGATATGAATAAATATAATATTTCTCTTCAAAATATCTCTATTTCAGAAGATAAGAAAAAGTTTTTTAAGAAGAATCCTTATTAAAAATCTTAACAAAATAATTTTTCAGGCAATTATTGTTCTTGTTTTGTTTTTATATAAATAAGGGGAAGCCCTGTATAATTTCTATTGCTCAATTTTGAAGGAAAACGGGAAAAGGTAAGTTGGGAAACAACATCGTAAATCTTTATCCTCAATATGACCTGAAAAAGGGAGATAATTCTGTTCCCGTTAATCCGTTTGTCAAAAATCACCTTAATTCTGTTACGAATTACAAAAAGCTTCATCGCGATTTGAATAAGATACACAGCGGTGTTGATGTATTTATAAAAACTATAAACAATACGGAAAAGAAAATTTTAAATAATCCTTTGCAAATGTTTTTCACGGGATTATTAAGCATAATTCCAGCAACAAGGAGACTTGCTCCGATTGAAGATAACGAAAAACAAAACAATAGGTTTAAAGCCTTCGGGCTTGGGTTGCTTGCGCTGATAAATCTGAAAGAGGATTTCAGGGATATTCTCTCGACAATCGGCAAAACAAAGAATGAACTTGATAAAGAATACAAGGCTGTCTTTAAGTTTTTTGCGGGGACGCCGGTTGAACCATTTTTGAAAAGGTCAGAGTTAGGCAGAAGAATATTTCATGATTTTGATACAACACTTGCAGATAGCCAAATTGGAGATAAGCTTGTCGACTTTTTTAAACTGGATCAAGAAAAAATACGTTGCAAAAAGGAAATTTATTTTCCTTTTTGTACAAAACCTGAAATTATCAAACGACAATATGTAAGATTTTCCGGACCGTTCTTAGGCAAAGTGGCAATGCTTGGCTTCAACAGGATAACAAAACTCGGATTGATGTTTGCCGGTATTTTAGAACTGCCAAAAGTAATTGATGAAGTTAAAAAAGGAAATACTAAACAGGTACCGAAATCTATTACTAACATAACTGCTTATGCATTTTTGGGCGCATTTACAAGCGCTTTAGGCGCTTATCTTTTTGGTTCGGCAGGTTCTGTGTTAGGTCTTGGCTTAGGGTTTTATATTGGAAATCAGCTTTCAAAAAAAATTAATTCTATTTATTGAACTCTTTCAACAGGTTTTCGCAATCTCTAATAATTTGCCACCTTATGCTTTTAAGATGAGGTATGTTTAATCTTTTTTCTTCTTCAAAAAAATCCTTTATAATCTGTGCCGCTAATCTTGAATCTTTTTGAATTATTTTATTGCCTTGTACATACCAGATCTCTTTAATTTCTTCAATTTGATCCAAAATCCCATTAGCATTGTATTGATCTTTTTTTGTACAATAGCGAACAATTTTTTTAAGCCCTTCTGTTTTCATTTTTGCTAATTCTGCTTCAATATTCAGACCAAAGCTAATTTTATTATTTGTTCTTACTGTGGGATAACTTAACGCACAAATCATTTTACCTGCCTCTGGTTCTCACATTTTGTATTTCTAAATATATAAAACATGAAAAGAAAAAAAATTGCGCATGGAGTTAAAAAGTTTTGGTTTTGCCGAAGAGATTTTAAATCAAACTCTCAAAATAATCCCACGCCGTTTTTTCAATTTTAACGCCGAAAAGAGTGTTTATTTCATTTATAAAGAAGCACGGGCTTGTTATGTTTATTTCAATGATTTTTTCGTTCAGAACATCCAGCCCTGCCGTGTATAAACCGTCTTCAATCAGCTTAGGCGCAATTGCGGAGCACATTTGCTTTTCTTTTTCCGTTAAAAACGCTTCTTTTAAATATTCATCGCTGTGAGTGGTGAATTTAAAATCCCCTTCTCCCGAGATTTTCAAAAGAGCCTGTTCCAGAGGTTTTCCGCCAAGCAAAATTATTCTTTTATCCGCATTTTCAGGGCTCTTTAAAAACTCCTGAACCATAACAACGCTTGTTCCGTAATTTGTTGCGGTTTCAACGATTGAATTAAAATTTTTATCACCCGATTTGAGATAAAACACGCCCTTTCCGAAGCATTTGTTGAGGGGTTTTATGATAATTTCTTTGTGTTTATGCAAAAATTCCTTAATTAAAGCCGGGCTTGACGTTGTAATATTTGCAGGGACAAAATCCTTGAA
>CAZEDP010000192.1:0-3011 GCA_964511035.1 uncultured Gammaproteobacteria bacterium | reverse complement strand
GTCGGTTATATCCAGCAGGCTTACCAGCTCCTGAGTTTTACACAGGGTATTAAAGTTGTCGATACTTCCAGCCTCTATGAAACCGAGCCTTACGGTTTCAAGGACCAGGAATGGTTCGTGAATGCAGTTGTTAAAATAAAAACCGAACTCAAACCCTATGAGCTCCTCGATGAATGCATGAGAATTGAAAAACAGCTCGGCAGAGTCAGAAAAGAAGGCATCGAAAGATGGGGACCAAGAACTATGGATGCGGATATTTTGCTCTATGACGACACAATCATAGAAGATGATGATCTGCAAATTCCTCATTCAGGGCTTGAGTTAAGGGCATGTTTTCTCGTGCCGCTCCTTGAAATAGCTCCTGACGTCGAACATCCCGTTCTTAACAAAACAATGGAAGAGCTTTATGACGATTTATCGGCTCCCGAAGAAGTTTATTTGTACGGAACAAGGATACGAGATGTCTGAAATATCAAAATCAATAAGTGAAAGCAAGCTCAAGCCGGCTTTTATTCCTTTTATCGTTTCGGGATTCCCTGATTTTGAAACGACAAAAGAACTCTTGCATGTGTTTGAAAAATCCGGCGCCGCCGCAGTTGAGCTGGGTATCCCGTTTTCAGACCCCATGGCTGACGGTCCTGTAATTCAGGCGGCTTCTAAATTTGCCATAGAAAACGGCGTTAACCTCGAAAAGATTTTTGAAATGCTTGAGGAAGTAAAAGCCTCTGTGAGAGTGCCTTTGATTTTGTTTTCCTATTACAATCCGGTTCTTTTTTACGGCTGTGAAAAATTTATTAATAAAGCAAAATCATGCAACATTAAAGGCTTAATAATACCTGACCTTCCGGTGGAAGAATCTGCCGAATTCTCTAAGCTCTGCAAACAGGCTTCGATTGATTTGATTAATTTGATTGCCCCGACATCTTCGCCCGAGAGAATTGAAAATATTGCAAAACAATCAGAGGGGTTTATTTATCTCGTTTCTTCAACCGGTGTTACCGGCGTGAGAGAAAGTTTTTCGTCAGTTTTGGGAGGTCTCCTCAAAAAAATAAAAAATACGGTTAAAACTCCTGTTGCAATCGGATTCGGCGTTTCAAAAAAAGAACATATCAAAGAAATAATTGATTTAGGCGCGGATGCGGCTATCGTAGGAAGCGCGATTGTAAAAATTATAAACCTGCATAAAGACAATAAAAAAGCAGTTTTAGAAAAAATTACGGATTATATAAAAGAACTTTACGGATAAAAAATGCCTAAATTAGCAATTATCGGCGGAGGACCCGCGGGATTTATGACAGCAGTCAGTGCGGTTGAGAATTGTGACGGCAATATTGATGTCTGCATTTACGAAAAAGGTGAACCGCTTGCAACTATTCTCAAAACAGGCGGCGGCAGGTGCAATCTGACAAACGAAATTTATGATTTTAAAGAGCTTGCGTCGAACTACCCCAGAGGCGAAAAGTTTTTGTACTCGGTATTCAGCAGATTCGGTGTTGGTGAAACCATGCAATGGTTTGAAAATAACGGAGTAAAACTTAAAACCGAAAAAGAAGGAAGAGTATTTCCGCAGTCTGACAGTGCAGCGGAAATAAGAAATCTTTTCCTGAAAAAGGCAAAAGAGCTCAATATTAAGATAATCAAAAACACTGCCGTTGAAGAAGTACAACACGAAAACGGGAAGTTTCTTTTACACTGCGCGGGCAAACCGTCAGCCGGTTTTGACAAACTAATAATATCTACGGGCGGGAATCACGGCAGGGCTTCGGGATTTGGCTACAAAATTGCGAAAAGTATGGGGCATACTATAACTGAATTGAAACCCTCTCTCAACGCTTTTACAATAAAAAATAATGATATTAAAGTTATAGCAGGTGTTTCGGTCAATAACGCTTTATTGTCGGCTTTTGTGAATGTAAGAAAAATTGCTGAAGCAAAAGGAGACTTTATCTTTACCCACAAAGGAATTTCAGGTCCGGCTGTTTTTAAGCTCTCCGCACTCTGCGCTTTTGAAAATGCTTCTCAAGAAAATCCGCTGACAATAAAAATAAATTTTGTTCCCGATTTTACCGAAGAAATGCTTGATAAGGATTTATTGAAAAAAATCGAGACAGATTCAGGAAAATCCGTTATTAATATTTTAAAATCGTACTGCCCGAAAGCTGTTGCCGGCTATATTCTTAAGCAGGCTTGCGTTGATGCGGAAAAAAAAGCAGGGTCGCTAAGCAGAGAAGAAAGAAAATTGATTCTAAGAAATCTGAATTCCTTAGAGTTCGTTATTGAAAGCCGAGCTCACGGCGAAGAAATGGTCACGGCAGGCGGAGTTTCTCTTGATGAGATTGACCCTAAAACAATGGAATCAAAAATAATCAAGAACCTGTATTTTTGCGGTGAAATATTAAACATTGACGGCTTCACCGGCGGATTTAACCTTCAGGCATGCTGGTCAACGGGTTATATTGCCGGAACCGAAGCAGTAAATTAGTCAAAAAGAAAACGGGCTTGCGCCCGTGTGATTTTTTGCATTTGCATTGTATATTGTATTTATTTTTTATGTGAATTTGTCTTTAAAAAATCGTTCATGCTTTTTACCTGTACTGCAGGACTTGAATTTGAAGCATAACTGACATAGTTTATTTGGGGCTGCGGCGTTTTTGGAGCTGTGCCGCCTTTGCCGTTTTCTTTATAATCTTTTGCAGTCCATTTTGTATTGAGCCACGGAATTGCTATACCAAGTACAGAGATTGCAAATCCGATACCGGAGATGAATATAAGGACTCTTGGGATTCTCATTGCATTATAGGCAGCTTTGTCTCTAATGCCTGCATAATTGAGCTCACTGAGTTTTCTGATTCTGACTTCTTTATTCCACGGTTTAATTGCTTCTTTAAAGCTCGGAAGATTGCCATTTTCTGTAAAGAAAAGACTCTGGATTTTTTCTCCGTTCTTAGTGCCCTTAAGGATAAAATCTTTTTCTCTCACGGAATGATACGATATGATAAAAAATACGATAT
>CAZEDP010000191.1:0-3012 GCA_964511035.1 uncultured Gammaproteobacteria bacterium | reverse complement strand
CTCTATAAAGTTTTTTTTTAGGGTGTCGATAAACACAATGAGAGAAAAAATAAATTACAGAGAGAGAAGAAACACGGGAGGAATTTCCATGAAAGTTTATTGTTTCTTAAGTTGTTTCTAAGCTTTTTCAGAAGCTGAAATTTTTACTTTTTATATCAGACTTAATTCATAAATCAAAGCATTATAGTCATTCGGCTATTATATTATGCTGTTTTAATTTTTCAGGAGAGAGAAATTTAGAGAAAATACGGGAGATAAAAGTTTATGTCAATAGTAGTAAACAACAACGTCGCATCATTGATTGCGCAAAGGAATTTGAACAAAAACACAAATGATTTAACCAAGTCCATCGAAAGATTATCATCAGGTTACCGCATCAACAGAGCATCGGACGACTCGGCAGGTTTATCAATATCCGAGGGATTAAGAGGACAAATCAGAGGTAATAAACAGGCATTAGGAAACATTCAGGACGGTATTAACCTCCTTCAAATCGCAGAATGCGGATTGTCGGTAATCAACGAAAGCGTTCAAAGGATCAGAGAATTATGCGTACAGGCAGCAAACGAAACCAACGGCTCTGCAGAAAGAAATGCCGTTCTTGTAGAAATTAACGCACGTCTCGACGATATCAACAGAATTTCAAAATCAACCAAATTTAATAACATATCACTTTTAGACGGAACAGCGGTTAACGCAAGACTTCAGGTCGGAGCAAACTCAACACTTTCAACCAATACCATCGATGTAAGCTCAGTTCTTTCAAACAGTAATGTATCAACTATCGGTCTAACGATAACAATTACCGGAGGAACATGGACATCGGATAAAATCCGGTCTTATTTAAATCAAATTGACACTGCTATAAGCACTATTGTTACCAAGAGGTCAAATATCGGTGCATATCAAAACAGACTGGAAACATCATTAGAAAACCTTACCATAATGAACGAAAACGTTCAGGCATCGGAATCAAGAATCAGAGATTTGGACATCGCAAAAGAAACGGCCAATATGACAAAACTGCAGATACTTCAACAGGCATCCGCAAGCGTATTGTCACAGGCTAATCAAATTCCTCAGTTGGCGCTGTCCTTACTCAGAGGCTAATTAATCTTATTAAGAAGGAACTTAATTAATTAATACAAGGAGAGTAAGTTATGTCAATAGTAGTAAACAACAACGTCGCATCATTGATTGCGCAAAGGAATTTGAACAAAAACACAAATGATTTAACCAAGTCCATCGAAAGATTATCATCAGGTTACCGCATCAACAGAGCATCGGACGACTCGGCAGGTTTATCAATATCCGAGGGATTAAGAGGACAAATCAGAGGTAATAAACAGGCATTAGGAAACATTCAGGACGGTATTAACCTCCTTCAAATCGCAGAATGCGGATTGTCGGTAATCAACGAAAGCGTTCAAAGGATCAGAGAATTATGCGTACAGGCAGCAAACGAAACCAACGGTTCAGCGGAAAGAAATGCAATACTTGTAGAAATTAACGCCCGCCTTGAAGATATCGACAGAATTTCAAAATCAACCAAATTCAATAACATATCACTTTTAGACGGAACAGCGGTTAACGCAAGACTTCAGGTAGGTGCAAATTCAGCCCTTTCAACAAACACTATTGATATAAGTTCAGTGCTTTCCAACAGCAATGTCTCAACAATCGGTATGACTATTGATATAACCGGAGGGACATGGACATCAGATAAAATCAGGTCTTATTTAAGCATAATTGATAGTGCAATCAGCACAATTGTAACCAAAAGATCGAGTATCGGCGCATATCAGAACAGATTGGAAACATCCCTTGACAACCTTACGGTTATGAATGAAAACGTTCAGGCATCGGAATCAAGAATCAGAGATTTGGACATCGCAAAAGAAACGGCCAATATGACAAAACTGCAGATACTTCAGCAGGCATCCGCAAGCGTATTGACACAGGCAAATCAAATTCCGCAGTTAGCTTTATCACTTTTAAGAGGTTAGATTTAAAAAAGAATTATAGACACTAAATCGTATTTTCTCTACTCTCCCTGTAATTCGGTTAGCAAAAAGCTAACCTTTTTCTTTTGGATTGAAAATATCTTATAATTAAAGACATGTCCATTCCTCTTTATATATTTAAAAGATTCCTAAATCTCATACCGTTATTGATTTTTGTTTCAATAATGAGCTTTTTTATTGTTAAATTAAGTCCCGTTGATCCTCTGGCGGAATTAAAACTCAACCCTGCCATATCAGCCGAAACGATAAAGTCTGAAAAAGAGAGGCTCGGGCTTAATCTTCCTTTGCATATGCAATATTTCAAATGGCTTTCAAGTTTTGTAAAAGGAGACCTCGGAGTGTCCGTTTCGGGCGAAAAAGTCGCGGACAGACTTCGTGAACGAATTCCGAACACACTTCTGCTTGCTTTTTCGACAATACTTGTAACTTGGACAATTGCGATACCTCTTGGAATATTTTCCGCTTTGAACTGGCGAAAAACAGCCGATAAAATTTTGACAGCTTTTTCTTCAATGGGGATGGCTTTCCCGACATTTTTCCTTTCTTTGCTTTTATTGATTTTTGCGGTAAAAACCGGTTGGTTTCCTGTTGGCGGACTTACGAGTCCTGATTTTGACAAAATGAACTTGGGCGGAAAGGTTTTTGACATTGCAAGGCATTTGTTTTTGCCGACATTTGTTCTCTCTGCAGTCAGCATAGCCTCAATTCAACGTCAAATGAGAGCAAATCTGCTTGACGTTCTTGAAACCGACTATGTAAAAATGGCTAGGGCAAAAGGGTTGCCTGAAAACAAAGTCATTTACAAACACGCGCTGAGAAATGCCATAAACCCAATGATTACTTTGCTTGGCTTTGAATTTGCATCGCTTTTGAGCGGAGCGGCAATTACGGAGTATGTTTTTCAGTATCCCGGACTTGGCAGACTCATACTGGAAGGCGTAATCAAGCTCGACATCAATCTTGTAATGGCATCACTTATGATTGGGAC
>CAZEDP010000190.1:2770-3013 GCA_964511035.1 uncultured Gammaproteobacteria bacterium | reverse complement strand
TTACAGCTGGGCATATTATAACATCGGCTGTATTTATTGCGGACAAGGCAAAATTCAAGAAGCAACAGATTATTTCAAAAAAACAGTTGAATACAATCCCAAGGACATTGAGGCTTGGGTAAACCTTGCGGGAATATATTCCAAAGATTCGAAATTTAACGAAGCTCTTGACTGTCTCGAAACAGCCCTTGTTTCAAATCCCGATAATGCAAAGAGCAGTTTAGTAAAATTTAAAAAGGATGA
>CAZEDP010000190.1:0-2760 GCA_964511035.1 uncultured Gammaproteobacteria bacterium | reverse complement strand
ACTGTGAAATTGCCAAGGTTTACAAACTTTCGGGCGAAATTGAAGAAGCTAAATATCACTTGATAAAAGTTCTGGAATTGAACGATTTTTCTTATCTTTCAAGAATCCAGATTGAAGAACAGTTATCAGAGCTGAAATAACTACTTTTTAAAACTTTTTAACGCTTCAATTATTCTTTGCGAAGCAAGTCCGTCACCGTAAGGATTTACTGCACTGCTAACCGCTTTGTATTTTTCTTCGGAAGCAAGCAGTTCCTGAACGCCTGCAACTATTTTTTCGGTGTTGGGACCTACAAGTTTTACGGTTCCAAATTCAACCGCCTCAGGCCTTTCTGTTTCATCTCTCAAAACCAGTACGGGTTTGCCCAGCGAAGGTGCCTCTTCCTGAATCCCGCCCGAATCCGTCAGTATAATATACGATTGCTTCATCAAGTTTGCAAAAGGGGCATAATCCAGAGGTTCAATCAGCTTAACTCTGTCTGTATTGCCGAGCATTTTAAAAACTGTCTCTCTGACGTTGGGATTTAAGTGGACAGGATAAACAACCTGAATGTTTTTATTGGTTTTGACCAGTTTTAATACTGCCTCGCAAATATTTTCAAGCGGTTCGCCGAAGTTTTCTCTTCTGTGCGAAGTTAGAAGAATGGTTTTAAGATTTTTATTTAAGTCAAGAGTAGGCAAATCGGTCTTGTTATTGTTTACTGTGTATAAAAGCGCGTCAATAACTGTATTTCCCGTCAGATAAATGCTTTCTTTGTTTATACCCGAGTTAATAAGGTTATCAACGGAACGCTGTGTCGGGGCAAAGTGATATGAAGAAACTGCATCGGCAACCACTCTGTTTATTTCTTCCGGAAAAGGATAATATTTGTTGAAAGTCCTTAAACCCGCTTCTACATGCCCGACGGCAACTTTTGAATAATACGCCGACAGACTTGCAGCCAAAGTCGTTGTGGTGTCGCCGTGCACAAGCATAATATCGGGTTCTGTGCCTTCAATGACTTCTTTAATTTTGAGAAGCACGCCCGACGTAAGACTCCACAAATCCTGATTATGTTTCATTATATTCAGGTCTATATCGGGTTTGATATTAAAAAGGTTCAACACCTGATCAAGCATAGACCGATGCTGTGCGGTAACGCATACCTTGCTGTCAAAGATTTCCGGATATTTGTTCAATTCCATGACAACCGGAGCCATTTTAATGGCTTCCGGTCTTGTGCCGAATACAGTCAGAACCTTTATTTTCTTCATCTATTGGAGTCCCATTTTTATTAACGAATATATTAACTCATTCATAGGCACATCTATATTGTGCTTTTTGGCATATTTTACGACAGCTCCCTGAAGAACGTCAATTTCAACCGGTCTTCCTGCTTCAATATCTCCAAGAGTGGACGACCTTGAATGCAAAAACCCTTCGGAATTGGAAAAATCTATTACTTTTTGTATATCTTCTTCGGTCAACTCATAGCCTTCCGCTTTAGCTACGGCTTGAACTTCTTTTACGGTTCTCATAAAACATTCTTTGGCTTCGGGAACATTATGATAATTTTTCATCGTTCCCCTGATTAATGCCGTAAAACCATTAAACGGAGCATTCATCATGAGCTTGCCCCAGAGTTTTTGTTTGATACATGGGCTTATTTCACTTTCAAATCCGGCTTTTTCTATTAAGGAACATAAAGTTTTAATTCTGGGAGTTGTTTTACCGTCCATTTCGCCGAAAATAAGTTTGTTCATGGATGTATGATTAACTTCGGCTAATTCGGGCATATTGCAGGAAATATAAACAACAGCACCCATAACTCTTTCAGCGCCGAGGTATTTTGCAAGCACATCTTCATTTTCAACGCCGTTTTGAAGCGAAACGACATAAGCATCTTTGGAAATAACTTCTTTTAGCTGTTTTGCAAGAGCTTCCGTGCTGTATGACTTTACACTTAAAAGAATGATATCTGCATCTTTTAATACACTAAAATCATCCGTTGCATCGAGGTTTTTTACGGCAAAGTCACCCAAAAAACTCTTTACACTGAAGCCTTTAGTTTTAAGGGCTTCCAGCATCGGTCCTCTGTCTATAAAAGTTACATCTATGCCGGCATTAACCATTCTTGCACCAACAAAACCGCCTATGGCGCCGGCTCCTAAAACACATATTTTCATAAACTGTAATCCTCTCTTAACAAATGCTTTAAAACAATATTACAACAAAGATTTAACGAATATAATTCAAATTTGCTTAAAATTCTGATGATTTATAAATTCGTTATAACGTGATACAAACAAGCAAATAACCTCAAAAACCAACCCAAAACCGGCACACGAAAAATGCCATTATTTTAATTGCCAAAGCTATTTAGTATACGGTATTCTTTTTTATCCGTAATAAATCCATGTCAGTAGATAATCAAATAGCAACACCGCCAGTGAAGCCCAAATTGCGGCTCTGGTTGTAGCAATGCCGACTTCTTTTGCCCCGCCTTTTGTTAAAAGCCCGTGAGTAGAAGCAATCAACGTAATAAGCATACCAAAGACCATTGCTTTTATGAGACTGACCTGAACATCAAAAACCTTAATATATAGCCAAACGGAGGTAAAATAGCGGTTAGGATGAAGGTCTATGGTTTGCTGCGATACTACCATTCCGCCCCAAACACCAACAAATTCGGCAACTATGGTAACAAGCGGCACCATAACTATACCTGCAATTAGCCTGGGTACAAGAAGATATGCAATAGGGTCAACTTTAAGGGTTTTC
>CAZEDP010000189.1:2606-3016 GCA_964511035.1 uncultured Gammaproteobacteria bacterium | reverse complement strand
TGGAATCTTCGGTTTTTGGGGTTGCGCAAGAGATGCAGCAGAAAAATCCTCGAGAGATTCTTCATCGGCATCTGTATCCGCATTTTGCTCCTCGTAGGAATCCGATATTTTTTCCGGAATTTCCAGGTCCTGTGTTATTTGTTCATATTTTTCAGTAACAGCAGACTGAGCTTCCTGCGGTAAATCCTGTTTAAAATCAGTCGATTGTGCCTGTTTTTTGACCGGATTTCTTTTAGTTTTATCAGGTGAATCAGTGTCATTTGTTTGCACAACCTTATAAATAACTCTGGGAGTTGTTCCGAAAAATTTTAATAATGCTTTTTCAAAAGCGGCTGAACGGTTTTTTTCCTGAGATTGTTTTACAAAGATATCGTGTTTAAATGTGATTTCAACTTTCTCGGCATTAAATT
>CAZEDP010000189.1:0-2596 GCA_964511035.1 uncultured Gammaproteobacteria bacterium | reverse complement strand
GTTAGCATGAGATGTCATCAATGACTTGATAGGCGTTGATACCGTATCTAAAAAAGCCGTCCAAGAACCTGTGTTATCTGTTAAAATTTCAGGCTGGTTCGCCTCATTAATATCTTGCTGAGGAACTTCCGAAATATCAGCTGCGATATTGTTTTCAGGTTGTTCGATTTTAATCGGGGTTTCGTGTTTGAATACCTGTTTATTATGGACGACAGGCTTTTCTTGTTGTATTACTGTGCTCTTGCACTGTAATAATTTGGATTCTAAAGCTGTTATCCTCTCATTGAGGATATTCAAGGTATTAATATTTTCCCTGTGAAGTATCGACAACAAGGCAATTTCCAACCACACCATACGAGAAGAAGCTAATTTTATTTCTTTTTCATATCCTGATAATTTTTCGATAAACTGTATTAATTCAGCAGGTTCAAATTTTTTGCTCTGTTCTATATAAGTTTCGATACTTTCAGTGGAAACTTCCTCAAGAAGTTTTTCTGAACTTGTCCTGTCTGATGCTGTTATAACAAGCAGGTTTCTGAAATGGATTACCATACCGCGCAAAATCTGCATAGGATCGTTGCCGTCAGAAACCAGTTTATTGAGCAAAGACAGGAGACTCTCCACTGATTTATCGGCAATGGCGTTTGTGAGTTTAATCAGCGCATCATCACTGACAATTCCCAAAAGAGAAAAAACATCGGGTTCTTCAACAGGCTTATCTTGACTTCCAAGAATACTGACCTGATCCAATAGGGCAAGAGCATCACGCAACCCGCCGGATGATTTTTTAGCAATAAGTGAAAGAGCATCTTCATTGATATTAAGCTGCTCTATATCAGCAATTTCTTTTAAACGTTGAAAAATCAAGTCCTGTTTAATACGGGAAAAATCAAATCTCTGACATCTGCTTTGAATTGTTTCCAAAACTTTATGAAGTTCGGTTGTTGCGAGTATAAAGACAAGGTTCTGCGGGGGTTCTTCCAAGGTTTTAAGAAGTGTGTTAAAAGCCTCCGTAGTGAGCATATGCACTTCATCTATAATATAAATTTTGTATTTACCGGAAATTGGAACAAACTGTACCGTTTCGAGGATATTTCTCGCATCTTCAACGCCTCTGTTGCTCGCTGCATCGATTTCAATTACATCAGGGGCATTACCGCTTTTAACCGAAGCACAATTTACGCATTCACCGCAAGGGTTAACGGATGCACCTTTGAGGCAGTTTAGGGATTGAGCAAAAATCCTCGCAATAGATGTTTTACCGGTACCTCTCGGACCGGAAAAAAGGTATGCATGGGCAACCCTGTTTTGTTCAATTGCATTTGAAAGTGTTTTAACAACGACTTCCTGACCAACAACCTCGGCAAATTTCTGCGGTCTGTATTTTCTGTAAAAAGGGATATATGAACCGTTCAAAGCTTCACCGTTTTCAACTGCACGATAATTATATAATAAATCCGATATATGAACATTAATATTTGTTACCGGCGGAAAGTAGGATTCAAGATAATATATTTTTCCCAATTTTCAAATTTTCATGCGAAGCTCTTTATGTTACGCTATGTAAATAATATATACTAAATATATCATTTTCTAACAATTTATATATTTTTTGTGTTTTTTAATATATATCCCTTGTTTTTAAAATCAGACTACAAATCGGAGGTTGTAATGATTATACAAAGCAATGCAGCTCAAGAAACAGCCGGAAAAGTAGTAACTTCGTCTGTTAACACTGCTGATAAAAATCCTGAAACAACAGCTGTCAACCAAGCCTCAACTGATGAAGCAGGCAAAAGCATATTTGAGTATGAAAACATTAAAGCTCACCGAAAAAACAATGCCGTTAACCATGAATATACTCATAAGGATACTGCCGAAAAGAAAAATAAGACAGACAGTCTACTGGAAAAACTGATTGAACTACTTGAGAAACTCCTAAAAGAAGATAAAACAGAAGAAAAAAAGAACGCAGAAAAAGCAGATTCAAACGATGAAAGTGCAAAAACTCAGACCTCATTAGTACAACTGCTTCAAAGACTTATACAGTTATTACTGGGCAAAGATGATGAGAAAACAGACAAGAGCTCTGATAAAGAAATTAAAACATTAATGAGTCAGCTTAAAGAAGTTCTTGCTTAGATACTTTCAAACAAAACACGGGTGCAAACCCGTGTTTTGTTTATGGGAAGATTCATACAATAGAAAATAGTACAGTCATTTAATTTTGTTTTAAAATAAATACAAGTATCCGAACGCACAGTGTATGAAGTTAATAAAAAGGGGATTGTTTATGGCTACAAAAGTTCACGAAATCGAAAAAAGTTTATCCGAAATTAATTTTAATGAGTTAACGTCAAATACAAAATACACACCTTCTCCAGTTGCTTGGGAAGATGAAGTCCTTTATTTCTTAATGCTTGACAGATTCTCCGACGGAAATGAAAGTGAGTATTTAGACAATTCAGGAAATAATGTCATAAACGGAAAAACTCCTCCTTATAATGACTCAGACCGCGGTAATGCCCTTCTGACAGAAGAAGAAATAACCAGATGGATGGAAAACGGTGAAAGATGGAACGGCGGCAACCTTAAA
>CAZEDP010000188.1:0-3077 GCA_964511035.1 uncultured Gammaproteobacteria bacterium | reverse complement strand
ATGTTGGGAGAACACTAAGTTAAAATTGAGTACAATTTAGGGGGCAGGTCAAAATTTGTATCGGATGAGAACTTGTTTCCTTAGAAATTATATTTTCTGAACAATCAGATTTTTTTGAAGGAATTATATAAGGTAATAAATCCGTTTGAATTAGATTAACACTTGCAAGTTTCATAATAATCCTCCAAAATATAATAAACTCATATGCTTAAAAACATTGAAACCCAAAAAATTGATACTGTTTATTTGCAATTTTAATAGATTTTTACAAATGCAAATCTATAAAAATATTTTGCTGTCATAAAAAGTCATTTGTTAGGATGATTTCTCATTCATGCGAAAAGATTAATATTGTCAAAGGGAAATTATCTTAAAAAATAAAGGGTAGGTGCATATAATGTACGCGGCAAGAAAAAACTATCAGCCTAAGGAGGAAAATATACGCTATATTACTCCGAAGAATGACGGTGAAATTTCAAATTCAATAACAAGAAACTGGACAGATCAGGCAATTATTTGTTATTCATGCGGATGCAACTGCATGGAGTGCTCAATTACGCAGGGAAACTATTCTTTTGTCTGTCAGATGCACAGTGTTGTTAAGATTTTGCTCAATCAAATCGGTCCGCCGGAAAAAGATCGGATCGAAAAGTTATTGGCTTGAATAAAAGAACCCGAAAGGGTTCTTTTTAAATTCTTTTTTTTATCATTTCTGCTACAAATTCCGTGGCGTTTGCTTTTGCAAGCTCAGAACTTTTTTCAGCCATTTCTTCAAGTTTTTCTTTGTCAAAAAGAATTTTTACAATAAGCTTTAATAATTTCTCGGGCTTGCATCTGCTGTCTTCCAGCATTACACCGGCTCCGTAGTTTTCTATTTCTTTGGCATTTGACGTTTGATGGTCTCCCGAAGCAAAGGGATACGGTATAAGTATCATTGGAAGCCCAATCAGATTTATTTCCGATATAGTTAATGAGCCTGCTCTAGAAATCACGAGGTCAGCAGCATTTAAAGGATAGTTCATGTCGTCAAAGTAAGGTCTTATAATATAGTGCTTCATTTCCAATAGTATCGGGTATTTTTTCTTCACCTCAAAAATATAATCCTCAAAATTCTTGTTTCCGACCTGATGAATTACCTGAACATCGAAGTCGCGTATTAATTTTAACGCTATCTCAAGAACTGCAGCATTCATGGATTTGGCACCCTGTGAACCTCCCAAAATTAAGACGGTTCTTGTATTGGCATCAAGACCTAAGTGCTTTCTCGCTTCTTCTTTTTCAATTATCTTGAGATTTTTCCTGAGCGGATTTCCCAAAACGGCAATTTTATTTGAAAAAAGATAAGACTTTGCTTTTGCAAACGCAACGCTTATGCCGCTTGCAAAAGGTGAGGCGATTTTTGTGACAAGACCTGGATAAGCGTCGCTGTCGTGTAAGTAAAATTTTATTCGAAGAACAATCGCGGCAAGTATTACCGGACCGCTGACATAGCCCCCCGTTGCAAACACGGCATCGGGGCGTATTTTTATAAGGTGGAACAATGACTGCATAAATGCTCCGAATAATGTGAATGACCATTTGAGCAGTTTGAAGAAGTTTTTTCTCGGCATTCCCTTCATGTTAATGCTCAGAAATTTAATGCCTTCTGAGGCTGCGGCTGACTTTTCCAGATTGTACGGACAACCAATGTAATAAACGGATTCAACAAAACTATCTTGAAGAAGTCTCAACGCAACGGCTATTGCAGGATAAACATGCCCGCCTGTTCCGCCGCCTGTCACAACAACTTTGATTTTTTTGTCATCTTTATACATAAGCCTTTTCCCCATCGTGTATTTTTTTAATTCTCTTTCTGGAGATATTTAATAAAATACCCAACATGAACATAGTTATAAACATGGAGGACCCGCCATAGCTAATTAAAGGCAAAGTAACCCCGGTTACGGGTAGGACCCCTGTTGCTACGCCTATATTGATAAATGCCTGAAGTCCTATGGCAAATATAATACCGAATGCGACGAACTTTCCGAAAATATTTTCGCATCTTTCTGCAATTATAAACCCTCTGTGTATCAGTGCCAAAAATAATCCTATTAAAACAAGACACCCTATGAGACCCAGCTCTTCTGCGATTACCGCAAAAATAAAATCAGTGTGTCTAAACGGCAGCCAGAAAAGTTTTTGTTTTGAATTACCGAAACCTAAACCCCATATGCCGCCGGAACCGATTGCATACCATGACTGGATAAGATTGTAGCCTGTTCCCTGCGGATCCGCCCATGGATTTAGCCAACCGGTTATTCTTGCAAGTTGGTATTTATTTGAATTGATATGAAAATACCCCGCTATGCCCAGTAAAATTCCCGGCACCGTAATAAGGAAAAATGAAATCCCTCCGGCAAAAAGCATTGAAATGGTTATTGCCGTTAGAATGCTTGCTATACTAAGATTAGGTTGAAACAATATCAATAAGACCATAACACCAATCAGGACAAGATGGGTAAACATTTTGTGGCTGAAAATATTCTTTGTGTCTGCTAATGCCGAAGCTACCAAGAATATTGTAGCAGGCTTCGCAAGCTCGGAAGGCTGGAAAGGCAAAAAAGTAAGCCATCGTGACGAACCGTAACTTTC
This sequence comes from uncultured Gammaproteobacteria bacterium, assembly GCA_964511035.1. Taxonomy (GTDB): domain Bacteria; phylum Cyanobacteriota; class Vampirovibrionia; order Gastranaerophilales; family CAZEDP01; genus CAZEDP01. The sequence continues at coordinate 443 of CAZEDP010000188.1, read as the reverse complement.
TCTTCCCAAAAAAGGAACGTAAGTCAGAGAAATCATAAATATTGTCATAACAGCAAAAGGAATGGCAAGCTCTTTCCACTGCCGGTAATCAAATTTTACGGCAAGTCTCAGGAATATCAGACCGAATACGATGGATATAAAATGCTTGATAAGATAATAGTATGAATTATTATAGACTTCGTTGCCTTCAGGCGCGCCGGCGCTGAATACCATAAATAATCCGAAAAATATCAGAATAAAAATTATTGTTACTAACGTACTGTCGGGGGAGGAAACGATTTCTCCGTTTTTTAGCAAAGCAGGATTAGACTTTTGCCTCCTCATCATGTTTAATCGTTTTCTTTTTATAGACATATTCTTTAAAAATTCTTCCTCTTTGTTCGTAATTCTTAAACATATCGTAGCTGGCACATGCCGGCGAAAGCAGAACATCACCCAGCTTT
>CAZEDP010000187.1:0-3085 GCA_964511035.1 uncultured Gammaproteobacteria bacterium | reverse complement strand
AAACAAATGGAAAGATATTTTTCCGTATGAGGAAAATAATATTCACAGTTTTATAAAAAAAGACTTTGAGGATAAAAACCAAACATACAAGAAATTTAAACAAATAGAACTTTTAAATCTGTCTGTGGGAATGGAAAAAATTAAGAGGAAGATTATTAAGAAGCTTTTGAAAGTATAAAAATAAGAAAAATTATAATTAAATTCACCAATTCATGCTAAAATTATTAAGTTTTATCGGAATTTATTAAAAAATGCGTTTAAATAAAGAGCACAATCTTGCAGGAACTCTCATTGTCGTCGAAGGAATTGACGGCTCGGGCAAAAGTACCCAGCTTTCGCTCCTGAAAGACTGGCTTACCTCGACAACAGGCGACGTAATCTTTACGGCGTGGAATTCTTCCCGCCTGATTTCCGAAACAATCAAATCGGCTAAGAAAAAAAATCTTTTGAGTCCCCGAACTTTCAGCCTGCTCCATGCCATAGACTTTGCTGACAGGCTTGAACAGGTTATAGTGCCGTCATTAAAAGCAGGATTTACAGTTCTGGCTGACAGATATGTTTATACGGCTTTTGCAAGAGACGTGGCAAGAGGCGTTGATAAAAACTGGGTTCGCAATATGTACGGTTTTGCGGTCAAACCTGATTTGACGGTGTACTTTCGCGTACCGGTCGAGATTTCACTGGACAGAATATGTTCCAGCCGTACCCCGAAGTTTTATGAGGCGGGGATGGATTTGGAACTCAGCCCAAATGTTTATGAAAGCTATAAAATATTCCAGTCGAGAGTCATCAATGAATACGACGCAATGACAGACGAATACGGTTTTGTCACAATAAACGGTGAAGATACAATTCACAGCCAGCAGCTGAAATTCAGAGACATAGTAACGCAAAAACTTAATCAAAAAGGAATTTTTTTGGAATAATATGACAGATACGCCTCCAAAAACTAAACATGGCTACCCGGGACTTTTGATAGCAATCGAAGGCACGGACGGCTCCGGCAGGACCACCCAGATTGAAAAACTGCGTGAGTGGCTTGCTATTGAAAGCTACGGCGTTATGGTCAGCGAATGGAAGACTTCTCGCCTTATGGCAAGGGTTATAGACAAGGCAAAAGAAAGAAACCTCCTCAACGCCAATACTTTCAGCCTTCTGTATGCCACGGATTTTGCCGACAGGCTTGAGGGCAATATAATTCCGGCACTTAAAGCTGGTTTGATTGTACTGACGGACAGATACACTTATACTGCCTTTGTCAGAGACGTTGCGAGAGGTGTAAGCCGCAACTGGGTGAAGAGCCTTTATGACTTTGTGCCTGAGCCTGACCTTGTATTTTATTTAAAAATGCCGGTAGATGTCCTTCTTAAGAGAATTATATCCACGACAGGGCTGGATTACTTCGAATCAGGCAGAGATATCGGACTTAGTACAGACTTTTACGAAAGTTTCAAAATATATCAGAGAAGAATTCTGACAGAATACTCTAAACTGGCAAAAGAATATGATTTTATAACGATTGACGGGACTCAGAAAATAAGCACTATCCAGAGCAAAATGCGAAGCAGGATTAAAGAGCTTCTGGATACCGGAGTTATAAAGTAACAGCTGTCTTCTCCCTCATAGCCTGCAAATATTTTGCAGCTTCGGGATAATTTTTAACTACAACGACTTTATCCTCAATCCCCAGTGATTTAGCCGTTATGTCAAGAACAGTTTTATTTTCTTCAACCGCAATTATCGGTATATTGTTTTCTGCGGCTTTTAATACCGGCAGGCATCCGAGGCAGTCATAAGGCATAACAAGGGCTTTTATATTGTTTAACGTCACATCATTAGTCTGCGCATCACTTATTCTGATAATCTTTGGCGCGTTATACAGCCCTATAATTATACACGGCAAATAAGTCGATGAAATATATTCCGCAGATGCCCTTTTATCGACTATTTTTACGGGTATTTGCGTTTCATTAAAAGCCGGGGAATGAGCAACGGGAACCTGAAATTCTTTTGCAATCAAATGAGATATTACCGCCTCAACTCCTCCGATAGGATCAACTCCTATGCCCGACGAGTAGTTTTCATCATCGGATTCGCCGAAATAACAGACAACCGCCAAAGCATCAGCACCATTTTTAATGAGTTTTGTGCCTGTTTCAAGCAGAGTTTTTGTATTATTAACAACTCCTGTTGATATCCCGCTTCCGGACATCGAAAAATCCACCCCGACAGGTTCTTCTGTTACGGCAATTTCTTTAATTTTAATGCCGTAAACAGATTCAAGAGCGTTAAGAGTGTTTATATGAATATTTAAAATATTTTCGGGTATCGCTTTATCAAAGATAACCCCAATTTTGTTATTTCTTGACGGACGAAGCGCAATTTCGCCTTTAAAAAAACTGTCAATAAAATAGCCCTCAGTATAGAGCATATTATCGTTAACGGAGCTGAAAATACCTGCATTAACTACATTTGGGTTGACAATTACATGGCAGATTTTTGAAATCAAAGTTGCGGCAGGTCCCGCGTCGCCGGCAAATCCGCCGATACTTGCACCCACTCCGGTAGGTACTATAAATGCGACCGTAAAATCATATTTTTTCATACAGCAAATTATATTTCAAAAGAATAACTTTCAAAACTTTGCATAAGACTCCAAGTTGCTATAATTCAGGCGTTTTGTTTTATTAAAATTTGTAAACATATTTTTGAAATATTTGATATTTTAAGCAACTATACACAGTATTTTGTTTTTATATACATAGAGGTATATAAAGGTTTGATTTGAAGAGTTTATAATTGTTTATTTTTTATAGGTTAAACGGGAGGAAGAATTATGACATTGCAGTTAAGCACAAGTAAATGTATCGGTTGCAACGGAGTGAACAGTCTTATTGATCTGTTACCGCCTGAACTGGCTAAATTTTACGAAAATTCTGTGGGTTACAGTGTATTCACAAATGAAAATGCTAAGAATCTGAAACATGAAAAACTTAATTTAGAATATAATTTTGTTCCCAGAAATGAAGATTTTGTATTTAATTTCAAATCCAATCCTGATTTATTTAAATTTAATTTTAAAGGG
>CAZEDP010000186.1:0-3118 GCA_964511035.1 uncultured Gammaproteobacteria bacterium | reverse complement strand
TTTTATTAATAACCATAATACTTTTGTAATTTTAGTTTTATTTCACGAGCTTTATCGGAAACTTGTTTATTTGGATCTTTATCTGCTTTTTTCAATACAATATCAAAACGCTCTCTAGAACCGTTTATATTCTTAAAAATCGTTGTATCAGCAAAATTTGAAAGTACATTAACCGCTTGATGTCTTATTTCTGGAATGGCATCATCAAGCGCAATTCCTACAAGTCTAAGTCCGGGCATATAATTACCGTTGTTTTTATTTATACCTTTAATTGAGGCTAATGCCATCCGTTTCTGTTTTGTAGTTCCACTCACAATCATGTTTTCAAGTTTTGCAAAATCAATTTTTGGCATAACTTGCTGAACTGCTTTTCCTTTACCAAAGGTTACGTTGTCAACATTCTGATTAAAACAGACTCTCATTTATTCCCCTTTTTTAAATTATTTACAAATATTTAAAGGCAGAACAAACAAAAAGTTGCTAGTATGACCTGTATAAATTAAGTTTTATAAATCTTCCGGAGAACCTATTTTTCCTAAAACTGCGCTTGCAGCGGCAACAGCCGGACTTGAAAGATAAACTTCGGAAGAAACATGCCCCATTCTTCCGACAAAATTTCTGTTTGTCGTAGAAATGGCTTTTTCGCCCTCTGCAAGGACACCCATATGCCCGCCAAGGCACGGTCCGCATGTCGGAGGACTAATAACCCCGCCGGCTTCTATTATTGTGCTTAAATAGCCTAATTTTAGTGCCTCAAGATATATTTCCTGCGTTCCGGGGAATACCAGCAGTCTTATATTATCGTCAATTTTCCTGTTTTTAAGTATTTCCGCCGTTATTTTCAAATCCGACAGCCTGCCGTTTGTACAGCTTCCTATTACCGCCTGGTCTATTTTCACATCTTTTATTTGCGATACAGGTTTTACGTTTTCGGGGAGATGCGGTAGGGCAACCATGGGTTCAATTTCTCCGGCATTGTATTCCAAAACTTTGGAATAACTTGCTCCTGCATCACTTGAATAAAACTTGTACGGTCTCAAACAGCGGTTTTTAACATATTTTTCAGTTACGGCATCGGGCTCAATTATTCCGTTTTTTGCTCCGGCTTCAATAGCCATGTTACAAATGGTAAATCTGTCATCCATGGACAAGTTTCTTATGGTTGAACCCGTAAACTCCAGAGCTTTATAAAGCGCGCCGTCCACGCCGATTTTGCCTATGAGGTAGAGTATTAAATCTTTTCCGCAAACCCATTTATTTAATTTACCTTCAAAAACAACTTTAATACTTTCGGGAACTTTGAACCATGTTTCGCCCGTAGCCATGGCGCATGCCAAATCAGTTGAGCCAACGCCTGTTGCAAAAGCTCCTATTGCGCCGTAGGTGCATGTATGACTGTCAGCTCCTATAACAACATCCCCGGGGCATACAATGCCTTTATCCGGCAGTAGAACATGCTCTATTCCAACCCGTCCAACCTCGAAATAATGCCTTAAACCGTGTTTTTTTGAAAATTCTCTTATAATTTTTGCATTTTGAGCAGATTTAATATCTTTGTTTGGGACAAAATGATCCGGTACAAAAACGACTCTTTCGGCATCAAATACCTTTTCAACACCTATTTTATCAAATTCCTCAACGGCAACCGGACCTGTTATGTCATTTGCAAGGGTTATATCAACTTTAGCCGTTATTAAATCCCCTGCTGAAACCTCATCCAGTCCTGCATGGGCGGCAAGAATTTTTTCGGTTATTGTCATTTTTTCAGACATTATTCACCCTAATTTTTTGATTTTCATTAATATGGTATAAAATATAAAAGTTTGATACAAGCAAAAACCTGAAGCGGATTATTAAGAATTGAAACTGTTCGGTAAAAAATCTCTTTCTTTAGTTATAAGCATACTGTTTATTGCATTAGCTTTTCATAATGCGGATATAAAAAAAGTACTCGGCATACTCGGAAAAATCAACCTGAGTTTTATTTTACCTGTTTTGGGATTTTATTACCTCGCTTTTGTGTTGAGGGTGTACAGATGGAAAGTTATTTTGAACGGAACTGATATTGAGGTAAAAGCTCTTTTCAAACCGCTTTTTAAAGGTTATTTTTTCAACTGTATTTTACCGGCGAGAGCGGGTGATATTTACAGGTCATATTTGTTGGGAAAAAAAGAAAAAATAAGCAAGCTAAAAGTCTTGGCTTCGGTAATTTTTGAGAGGATTATTGACGGTTTAACTTTAGTTCTAATTCTTTTGGTTTTTATCTGCTACAAGACCCCGAATCCCATATTAATTAAAATAGCTTTCCTTACAGGCTTATCTTTTTTCGGGTGTTTTATTCTGCTTCTTTTTTATGCAAAAAAACGGGATTTTTTATCAAAATTAGTTCCATTTAAACAAAAGCTGTGTGCAGGAAAATTCAGCAACATCAGTTATTTTCTGGACAACTTCTCTGAAGGGCTGGATATTTTTAATTCAATTTCCTCAATAATTAAAACATTCGCCATAACATTCGTTATATGGATGATTGAGAGTGTGGTTATTTTGCTTATTATGAAAAGCCTCGGTATCACTGTGTCAATTTTTTCTTCATTATTTGTTTTATCCGTGGTTGCCTTAAGCATTGTAATTCCGTCCGGTCCGTCCGGCTTGGGGCCATACCAATGGGGCTATATTCTCGGATTAAGCATTTTGGGTATAGGAAAAGAAACCGCTCTTGCGGCATCGTTTTTAAACCAGTTTTTATTACTGGTTGTAGTGTCAGCAGGCATGCTGTTTTATACGAGGGGAGATAAAACAAAACTCAATGAAGATATTAAACATCCCCTAGGCTAAACAACCGCTTTTAAGCGGCTATTCAAAAATCTTATTTAAGAAGCTAAACCGGCAGTAAGCTTTTTATAGAGCCCTCACCAACTAAAGTTACTGATGCATAAGCCGGAACATTGTTTGTTAACGTCTTAAAAGTAATTTCTATTTGGTTTTCTGTTTTTTCTTCAGAAGTATTTATCTTTTTTTCAATTATTTTGCTTATAGAAAAACCGTTTTTCAAGATTATTGCCTCCGTTTGTCAGTGAACTTACACCCTTAGATGCTCAATATTATATAATGAAGAAAA
>CAZEDP010000185.1:0-3148 GCA_964511035.1 uncultured Gammaproteobacteria bacterium | reverse complement strand
TGACAAAGCCGGTTGTTGTTCCTGAAACATTATTGTTTGACTGAACGGGCATTGCGCTGTATGGCTTGGTATTATTAGAGAATTTCGGCTGTGCTTGTACGGTCGGGATTTGTTGATTTGAGAAAGCATTGTGGGAAGATGATTTTAGTTGCTCTGACCTTAACATTGCAGCTTCAGCTATGGATTTTTTGCCTGTAAGTCTTCCCATAAGCCTCAAAAATCCACCTGACAAGCCTTTTTTGTTGTCGATTTCACGCTGCATTTGTTTCATCTCGGCTTGGGTTTTAAATCCTACCGGCATGCCGACGACATTTCTTGCCGTAAATTCATAAGTACTGACATTACTTGCAGTAACCGCAAATAAGCCCTTTAATGAAGAGTTATAAAACTCGGAGAACATTCTGTTTGAACCTGTTACAAACCATGCAGAGAACAGCAATCTGCTGATTTCCTGTACAAATCTCTCTTTTGCCTTAACAACAGCCAGCTTGTAATTGCCGTCACCTTCCATCATAGTGAGGTTATAGGCGTCAAATACAAGGAATACCGATGTTGCCAGAGTTAGGAGAATCTTGTTTATATTGCTGAGCTTTGTGGCATCATAATCTGTTGTATTGGTATTAAAAGTATCATTCATCCTTTTAGTAAGAGAACTTGTGATTTCGGTATAAAATCTGGAATCTTTTTCGGTTAAACCCAGTTTTTCAAGATTTTTTGTTTCTTTTTTAATAACTTCAAGCATTCTAAGGGCATAAAGCGCGTCATATTTATTTTTAGCATGTCTTGCATCAGCAATAGCCTTTAATATTTTTTCATCCAAATCCAAATCATCAAGTTTTAATTTTTCGGCATCTTTTCTTTTTGCTAAATCCCTTTTAATTATTTCTTTTATGTAATGCTGATGTTTGGGATTTCCTATGTCAACTTGAATATGGTTTTTATTTAAGTCAGCCAATATTTCTTTGACTGCTTTTTTCTGAAGATCTGCTTTGCCCAGAACCGATAATACTTTGTTTTTAACTGAAACAATTAATTTTCTAGCAAATCTGAGGGGAAGGAAGAAATTTTCCAGAAATTTTATGGTGTAATTAACAGACCTTCTTGGTTTGAACAGATAAATTTCCGAAATCACAGGGTTTAATTGCCCTTTAACCATATCGCTATATAAGTCGATTTGTTTTTCTTCTAAAAGTTCTTTCGGCTTTTTGACTTTTCCGTCCGTTAATTTGACAAGGACATTGTTGTTAAAAACACGTTTGAATATATCCTGAAGATTACTGTCCTGAAGAAAATCGAAATGTCTGACTAACTTTAAGAGCTCTTCGTCGGGCTTCTGAAAAGATTTGTTGTAAGGAGCAAGCTTGTCAACAATTGGAGGTATTACGTCATAGTGGTACTTTGTCTTCCAAACTTCATAAGCCGCACGGAGGTTTTTATTATTGATTTTATTAGTCACTATCATAAATTACCGCCGTGACCGCTCTTTCCGGTCTTAGCCGAAGCTGAATTTTTTATAAACTGATTAAAGTCATAATTTTGGTTTTTTCTGACAAAAACATCATGTGATTGCTGCTGCATTGGTCTTTCCATACCCAAAAGCCCTTTTGCAGCTATCATAACTTTGTCCTGGATAGGCAAATTCTTTTCGGTTTTCTTCCTGTTATATTCGTCAGCCTGTTCTTTGGATATAGGCAGTACAGGCTTGCCGGCAAATTTTCTTCCGTAAACTTCAGAAACTAAAAGAACCGAAAATCCCGCAAGAAGCGCGAACGGAAGAGAAGCATTGCAGGCTTCTTTAAAGAGAGTACTTACCGCATAAGTTAAATAAGCAGTTAAGCCCACTCTGCCCATTTCCTGTTTAAACCTTAATCTTGCTTCATTTTTTGATTTATTGTCGTCATCCGTTAAATACCTTGTCAGGTTATATGCATCAGCCGCAAGAAAAGTTGACGTAATAGTTCCGGATATAATCCTGTTAGAGGTGAGAGATGCGTTTGAACCATAGCCGGTGATAATTTTTCTGAATGAATCAAATGAAACATTTTTTAAATACAGCTTGATTTTTCTGTCAACATCGCCTATCTGAATTTTTTCGGGAGTAAAACCTCTTTCGAGAAGTTCTTTGTCTCTTGCGGCAATATCCAGTTTATCTTTAGCGGCTTCAGCTATTTGAATGTATTTTTTGTTAATATCTTCAAATATTTTCATTTCATCTGAAGAAAGTTCATTTGCCTTAAGAACCGCTTCGCTAATCTTTGCTTTTTTTAGTTCAATATCACGAATTTTTTTGATGGTGTCGTTAGCCTGAGCTATAATAACAATCTTCTCTTCAAGAAGATTTTTTTTATCTTTTAATGTTTTGCCCTCATCAGATATTAACAATCTATTTTTAATGCCCTTCAACAATTGATAAGGGGAAAGAAGGATTTCTTTCAATCTCTGTTGCAGTGAAGGATTCATTATTATTTTGCCGGAATCAAGTTTATTGGCGACTTCTTTGAAAATTTTTCCGAAATGTTCAATCTTATAAGCTTCTTCAGAAGTCAGGTCGGATAAAACTTGATTAAAGTCTCTTTTAATTAAACTGTCATCTTCTAAATAGGGATTAATAAAATCCAAATTATCTGATATGCTCTTGCGGCTAAGCGCGGTGCCTTCATCCGTGAAAGGCTTTTTAAGAGTTTCGACAAAACAACGCAGTTTATCGGTAAAAGATGGTTTTTCCAGACATTCTTTTGCTGCCCTGCCTGCTGATTTAAACGCTTTTGACGGCACAGAACCGAAGCTAATAAAAGAGTCCTCAAAACTTGTTTCTTTGTTGCTTAATGTTTGTGAGGACTCTCTATTATATTTTATTGTACGGTTATTTACTTGGATGCTCTTCTCATGTAATCCGTTAAAAGTTACAGGTCTAGGCGCCTTTTCGACCGCTTTGCCCTTGAACCGTAGGTCGTCAGGCTCCAACCCATGGGCGATATTATTCTCATGCCTCCATATCAGTTTCGTTACTCTTGAATTATCCAGCCTTGAAATCATATTATTTTCTTTACCTCTTAAAACTTAAGGCAAATTGTGCAGATTTTTAGCTTAACTGCTATTATCTTATCGCAATTATAAAAAACTTGTAAACTCATGAAATTGCTTTTTC
>CAZEDP010000184.1:0-3167 GCA_964511035.1 uncultured Gammaproteobacteria bacterium | reverse complement strand
ACTGTCAGAAAGTCTTGATTATCCTGCTTATGAGTCTTGGATAAAACCTGTTAAGTTTGTCTCTCTTGATGAAAAGAAACTGACCATTGCCACAAACAGTCTTTTAAGCAAAGAATGGATAGCCAAAAATTATTCGGATTCCATTATCAGCCTGCTTAAAGACATCCAAGGAACTAAGGTGGGACTGGAAATAATTGTTGACAAATCAAAAGAAACAGAACCGGAAATAAAACCCGAAGCCAGACCGGAACAAAGAAACCTTCCTCTGAATGAATTTCAGATTGATGCGTTAAGGAGTACTTCCAACAATCTTAATCTTAAATACACATTTGAAAGCTTTGTTGTGGGTGCTCATAATAAATTCTGTCACGCGGCATCGCTTGCAGTAGCAAAATTTCCGGCAAAAGCTCACAATCCTTTATTTATTTACGGGGGCGTTGGGCTTGGCAAAACCCATCTTATGCAGGCAATAGGTCATTACGTACTTGCTCATCACACAGGATTAAAAATTAAATACACCAGCACCGAATCTTTCACCAATGATCTTATTAATTCAATCAGAACGGATAAAATGTCGGCATTCAGAGCAAAATACCGTCAGACCGACATTCTTCTTATTGACGATATACAGTTCATTGAGGGCAAAGAAATTACTCAGGAAGAAATATTTCACACCTTCAATACTCTTTACGAATCAGGTAAACAAATTGTTATCACAAGTGACCGGCACCCCAAAAATATTTCAACCTTGACCGAAAGGCTAAGAAGCAGGTTTGAATGGGGACTTTTAGCCGATATCGGTATTCCTGATATTGAGACAAGAATTGCAATACTGAGGAACAAAGTTGAAAGAGACAATTCCGAGGTTCCCGATGAAGTGCTTGCATTGATAGCAACGGCTTACCAAAATAATATCAGGGAACTTGAAGGTGCTCTTAACAGAGTTGTAGCTTATGTAAGTATTAATGACTATCCCATGACGGTTGAAACGGTCAAAAAAATTATTAATTTCTCCGGCGTTACAACCTCTTTGAGCATAGACAAAATTATTGAAATTACCGCAAACCATTTTTCTCTTGAGTCTGCTGATATAAAAGGGCAAAGCAGGTCAAAAGAAGTCTCGTATGCAAGGCAAATTGCAATTTATCTCAGCAGAGACATGACAAACTCAAGTTTTCCGGCAATCGGGAATGCCTTTGGTGGAAGAAAGCACACTACTATTCTTTACTCCTTTGAAAAAATGAAAGAAGAACTTCCGGTAAATCATTCTCTTGCCGAAACAGTAAGCGAAATTTCAAAAAAAATCACATCCAATATTTAAATAAGAGCAATAAAGGCTTAAGCGTGGCACCTTATTTGCCGTGTTCACCTATATTCTGAGAATATTATTCTCTCTATTGCAATGAAATTGCTATTCCTTGACGATACTGACTGAAACTGAAAAGTCATTAAAAAAAATTCAAAGTTGCAATATATTCTTAAACAAAGATAATTCTTTTATTAGTACATTCAAATTTAACAATTAATTTAAGATTTTGGCGGTGGAATAATGCAAACTCGTAAATTCTTGGTCCTGTTAATTTTAGCCTTAGTTGCAGGGAGTATTTTTGTAATTCTGACCAAGCCCACAAAACTCGGTTTGGACTTAATAGGCGGTTCAAGATTAGTGCTTCAAGCAAAGAAAACAGCTCAAATCAGTAAAATAACCCCTGATATGATGGACAGTCTCCAATTTGCCATTGAAAAAAGAGTTAATGCGCTTGGTGTAGCCGAAACCGTTGTGCAAAAAAGCGGTGAAAATCGGCTTTTAGTTGAAATACCCAGCATCAGCGATCCTCAAAAAGCCAAACAGTATATTGGCGAAACTGCTGAACTGGAGTTTATGAAACAAATCGGAGAAGCAAAAGACAAACAAATATGGATGAGCACGGGTTTATCCGGTAAAGACCTGAAAAAAGCCGATGTCGGTACCGATTCCGGCACGGGACAATGGTTAGTTCTTCTGGAATTTAACGATCAGGGAGCAAAGAAATTTGCTGATATAACAACTCAGCTCGTAAATAAGCCTATGGCAATATTTTTCAATCAGGAAATTCAGTCTGCTCCTGTTATAAGAGAACCCATAACAGGAGGCAGGGCGCAGATAAGCGGCGGAGAAGACGGCTTCACTTTTGAAGATGCAAAAAAGATGGTTGACCTCCTAAATGCAGGCGCTCTTCCCATACCTGCCGAAATTATCGAAGAAAATTCCGTTGGTCCGACGCTCGGAACAGATTCAATACAAAAAAGTAAAATTGCAGGCATAGTCGGTATAGGTATAGTTATGCTGTTTATGGCGCTGTATTACAGAGTCCCGGGTCTTATTGCCAATTCGGCTCTAATTGTATACAGTCTTATCGTTTTTGCGATTTTCAAACTCATACCGGTAACTCTCACTCTTGCAGGTATCGCAGGATTTATCCTCAGCGTAGGTATGGCGGTTGACGCAAATATACTGATATTCGAGCGGACAAAAGAAGAACTGCGAGCGGGAAGGACTTTGTTCACCGCAATCAACGCAGGTTTCGACAGAGCGTTTACAAGTATTTTTGACAGCAATATGACTACCATAATCACTTGCTTAATCCTTTATATGCTGGGGACAAGCATAGTAAGAGGGTTCGCCTTTACACTGATTATAGGTGTTGTTGTCAGCATGTTCACAGCTATTACTGTAACCAAAACCTTTATGCACATTATCTTCGGAACGGGACAGTTAAAACATCCCGAATGGTTCGGTATTCGCAAAGATAAAATTGCGCTGGCTTCCGTTGTTGAAGATACAAGCCCAAGAAAAGCTAAACTAGGAGTTCTTGATTAATTTAAGGAGAAATATAATGGCAAGCCCGTTTTTAAGAGATAAAAACATAATTGACGTTGTTAAGTACAAATGGCTGTGGATTGGGATTTCATTAGTTTTTATAATCCCCGGCATAGTAGCCATGATTTATTCAACCATAATTTATCCGACGCATTCGCCTTTAAGGCTTGGTATAGATTTTACCGGCGGTACAATGCTGCAATACGGTTTCAAAAAAGATTTAAAAGTCAGTGACTTACATATAATAAGAGATGATTTTAAGAAAATAGGGCTGGAAAACCCTGTTATCCAAATTGAAAAAACTACT
>CAZEDP010000183.1:0-3183 GCA_964511035.1 uncultured Gammaproteobacteria bacterium | reverse complement strand
ATATAAAAAAGAGCTTTTTAAATATTTGTCTACACTCGGTAATTGTTTTACACTAAAAATAAAATTTATAAATGTTCCTGCTGATAAGCCCAAGCAGAGTGGTTATGAATGCTTTCAAACGCTTCGCAGTCAATTTCAAACCATTTTACTTCTTTTATTTCCCTCAATTTAGAGACGGCATCTCTCAAGACATCTTCCACAAATTTCGGGTTATTGTATGCGAATTCGGTAACGTATTTTTCGTCCTCTCTTTTTAATATCGGATAAACTGGACTGCTTCCGCAGCTTTCTATAAGGCTGATTAAATCTTCTATCCAGATTATCTTGTCAGGTTCATAGCTGACGGCAGTTTTAACAAGTGTCCTTTGGTTATGAGCGCCGTAATCGGATATTTCTTTGCTGCACGGACACAGGGTTGTCAAAGGAACGTTAACACCGAGAATAAAGGAATAATCTTTTTTATTTTTAAGTATCCCTTTAAAGAAGCAGTCATATCCCATAGGACATTCAAGACCGCTGACGGGAGCTTTTTTGGCTATAAAATATTTAAACTCAAATTTTAATTCCGCATCTTTGGAATTTAATTTCTTTGCGATTTCCAATAAACAACCCTGTATATCAACTCCCAAAAGATTTCTTTGCCCCCAGTCAGCCAGAATTTCCATGAACCGTGACATATGAGTTCCTTTGTAATCTTTGGGCAGAGAAACGCTTATTGTAGCTTTTGCGCTGACGGTTTGTTCATCAGCATTTTTTCTCTGTATTATGAGCGGTACTTCAGCATTTTTAATTCCGACTTTTTGGATATCAATTCCCCGATTATCTTTCAGGTTTTGAATATCAGTTAAATTCTTTTTACATGTCGAAGTTTTCAAATTTTTCATTTCTTGACAGTATTTCTAATAATTTTTTTGCAGCCGCGCGCTGAACTTTTGAGGGGGCAACTCTTAACAGTTCGATGGCTTTAATCATAACAGGATCACAGTCATACCATCTTGAGCCTGTTCCTTCATATTTGCTGATTGTTCTGTAAACTCCTTCAATAACTTCAACAGCAACTTCTGACTGAAGTCTGAGAATCAAATCGGAAGCTTCTGTCTTGGTATCTTCTGATGAAAGGCTTAAAAGCTCAAGAGCCTCTTTTAAATCTTCATCGTTGTCATACCATCTTCGGAATTTTGTCATGTTTGATTTCCTTTAAAAGAAAACTGATACTTTTTAATTTAAGTATACAGCTAAATGCTAATTTATTGAACAGTCCCCTAATATACACGGTTCGAAATATGCAAAGAAGCCCGGCAGAACTTACCGGGCTTCTTGTAAACTTTTTAAGTTTAAAGAAACTTATTTGTTTACTAACTCTCTGAATTTTTTGCCTGCTGAGAAAGCCGGAACTGTCTTTGCAGGAATCTTGATTTCTTTACCGGTTTGTGGGTTTCTGCCGGTTCTTGCTGCGCGTTTGCGAGCTTCGAATGTACCGAAGCCTACTAAGGTAACTTTTTTACCTTTAGCAACGGTTTTTTCGATTGTGTCGAGCGTCAGACTAATAATTTCTGATGCTTGTTTTTGTGATAATTTGGTACGTTTGGAAATTTCCTTTACTAATTCTTCTTTGTTCATCTGGTTTCCTCCCAAATAAGTGTACAAGCATAATTATATAGATTTTTTTGTGATTGACAAGCAGTAATATGTATTAAAAACATGAGCTAAAAGAAGCAATCTAAAGCTATAAAGTAACAGCAGCAGGGTTTTTCGCTCAATTGCCCTGCTGCCGTGTCAGATGACTTATATTAATTTTTGTAACGATTTGAGTAGCTGTTGATTAGTATCTGACCAAACATTAAATATTTGAGTTTATTGCTTAGGTATCAAAAAATTTAAAAACAGTCTGTTTTGATAGTTAGACTTCGCAATTACCAACAAGCCCTTGATATCTCTGTTGGTCTTCTTCTGCTGCTTCAAGTGTTGCCTTACTGGCGTTGGTATTTGCCTTGTCATCTTGTTCTTTTTGATCAGGAGTTTTTACCGGACGAAGTGCGTCTAAATCGCCTTCAACTAAATAAGTATCAGATGGGGGTTCTTTTACAAAATTAATTTTTTCTGCGTACGGGTCGAAAACCGGTTCGGTATGACTTTTTATGCCAAATGAAACATTTCTTGAAGCGATGTTTTTGTTTACTGAACTTTTTTGAAACGGTGCAAAGTTAAATCCGATTTTGCCTATCATTGTTTTCCCTCTCTCTAAATTCTAAATAATTATTACCGGGTATATAAAATGCTCACCTATATAAAAATTAAACATACAAAAAATTGACAGTAAAACCTTATAATTTTAATAATTTTTTACATCAAAAAATTTTTAGGTTATTAATAAATTAACAATTTATGGACAAAATGCTTAAATGAACTGCTTTTTCAATTTAATTGCGATAATATTTTTTATTTTCTTGCTTATGTTTATTTTGAAGCTCTGGTTTGTTATTGTTATTGCTATAATTGTTTTTTTATTCGTCAGTAAGGATTCCAAACTAAAAAATAAGATTAAGAGGCTTTTAAAAAGCGGTGAAACAAAAATTAAATCCGGTGAAACTTATAAAGAGTGCGAATACTGCGGACAAAAAAATGAGAGGAGTTTTGAATTCTGTTCAAAATGCGGCAGGCAGTTGTAGGAGTTTTTAAAAGGATTTTAAAATGACGCAAATAGTGGAAAACTGGTCACAATGGCTCAAAAGTTCACGTTTTTCTTACATGAGCGAGGAGCAAAAAGAAGAAACTTTCAGATGGCTTTTTGCAGTAAGGGACAAAATCCTTGAAAAAGCTCAATTAGACAATTACAAAACGCTTCTTGATATAGGAACAGGCACGGGACTGCTTGCTTTTAAGGCTTATGAGGTTCTCAGAGAAAAAGGCGGCAGTGTTATTGCTTCTGACATCGCTGTTGACTGTCTGGAAGAATGCAAAACCATAGCCGCAGAATGTCAAATTTCCGACGGCATGGAGTTTTTGCATACAGGAGCGGAAAATATTTGTCTTCCCGACGAAAGTGTCGATGTGGTTGTTATGAGGTCTGTGTTGGTTCATATACTTAATAAGCCCGCGGCAGTCGAAGAATTTTACAGAGTGCTTAGAAAAGGCGGCAGGGTATCGCTTTTTGAGCCGATAATAACTTCCAACACAAGATAT
>CAZEDP010000182.1:0-3201 GCA_964511035.1 uncultured Gammaproteobacteria bacterium | reverse complement strand
ACTCGTTTAATTTCAGCTGCCAATTTGAGCAGGAAATGCCAAATTTTACATGATTGCCGTTATTACTTATAAGCATTTATAAAACTCTCTTGGCTATGATATAAGGATTTAAGCATTAAAAAAGTTATTTTTCAGTTGTTGAAGTGTGCCGTTTTTTGAATTCATTAAAGGTTTAAAAAATATATCGTTCAAGATATTTAAATCCACAGGATGATTTCTTGAGCAAAAAAAAAGGATACAATACATTAGAATGAATTTTCATCACACTTGAGGAGATATAGACAGGGGTAAGTTATAGATGGTTATTATCATAAATAATCTTGTTACTGATAAAATTCAGGGGTTTCTCAATAAGGCAATCATCAACGATAACCTGGACAAGGAGCGCAAGCATTCTTATGAACACTGCGTTAAAGCAGATGCGCTCAGAATAAGAAATTATTTTTTAGAATCAATAAGTGAGTACCTCCTTGCCATTTCTTACGATGAAAATAATAAAGATGCTTATAAAGGTCTGGGATTATCTTATAAACAGCTTGGAAAAATTCAAAATGCGATTATTGCTTTTGAAAAAGCCGTTAAGCTAACCCCTTTTGATAAAACTGCCAGATATGAACTGGCGAGCTTATACTATCAAAACAATGATTTAAAACAGGCTTTAACAGAATTCAAAAGAGTTATTAAACTGGATCCCGGCTTTGTTGATGCTCAAAATAATCTGGCTCTTGTTCACGAGCTTATCGGCGAACCTGATATGGCAGTCAAAATTTATAATAAAGTGATTGAAACAAACTCTGATTATCTTTCTGCATATAACAATCTCGGGAGTTTATATTTGCGGTTGGAAAATTTTTCAATGGCTTTAAGGGTTTTTCGGCAGGCTATTAAAGCCAATAAAGAGTTTTCAAGGGCTTATCTGGGTATAGCAATAACTTTTGACAGGATGTTCTGTTCTTCAGACGCTTTAAGATATTATAAAAAATATTTAAACCTGAAACCCAATTCTGCAAACATAAGCTATATCGTTCAGAGAATTAAGGAATTGAAAGCTGAAAAAAGAGGCATTAAACAAAGGGAAGTTAAATTAAAGTTGGTTGCAAATTAGTCGGCTGTTTTTATCCTGCTCCGATTAATTCCAGTCCTTCCTCGATTTTTTGGCTTATTTTTGCATTTAAAACAGGGTGTTTTGTTATATCTTCATTTTCCGCAAAATCAAAAGCGCTTTCCCTTGCAATTTCAAGTATATCAGCATCATTCACTATATCAGCAAGAATCAAATCCGGTATGCCGCTTTGCTTAGTTCCCATAAATTCTCCCGGACCTCGAAGTCTTAAATCACTCTCTGCTATTACAAACCCGTTGTTTGTCTGAGTCATTACGGATAGTCTTTCTCTGGTTTCCTGTGAAGAAGAATCCGCTATCAGCACACAGTAGGATTGTTCTTCGCTCCTTCCGACACGCCCGCGAAGCTGATGAAGCTGGGATAAACCGAACCTTTCGGCGTTTTCAATAACCATCACCGTTGCGTTAGGAACGTCAACTCCTACCTCAATAACCGTGGTACTGACAAGTATGTCATATTTACCTGCTCTGAAATCTTCCATTACTGTCTCTTTTTCAGCCGGAGAAAGTTTCCCGTGAACGAGGCCGATATTTAAATTTGGAAAAACTGACTTTTTAAGTCTTTCTGCTTCCTTCGTTGCCGCCTTTGCAGATAAAGCCTCTGATTCGTCAATAAGAGGAAATACAATGTAGGTTTGATGACCTTTATCTATTTCTTTTGTGATTAAAGAATAAGCCTTATGCCGGTCTTTTGAACCGATAAAAGCAGTCTTTACCGGCTTTCTGCCGGGGGGAAGTTCGTTTATTATTGTTAAATCCAAATCACCGTGAACTGTAAGAGCCAATGTTCTTGGAATAGGAGTTGCCGTCATCGTAAGCATTTCAGGATTATGTCCTTTCCCTTTAAGCATAGACCTCTGTTTGACGCCAAACCTGTGCTGTTCATCTATAACAATAAGACCGAGATTATTAAATTCGACTCCTTCCTGAATAAGGGCATGAGTTCCGATTGCAACGTTAATTTGTCCGTTTTTTAGGTTTTGTTTTGATTCTTTTCTTATCTTTTGTCCGTGTTTTCCGACAAATAAGCCTACACTCAAACCCAACGGCGTGAGCCATTGAACAAAATTTCTGTAATGCTGTTCGGCAAGTATTTCGGTCGGCGCCATAATAGCAGACTGAAAGCCGTTCTCAACTGCGGCTAAAAGAGCCATGCAGGCGACAACTGTTTTGCCGCTCCCTACATCTCCCTGAAGCAGCCTTTGCATTGGCTCCGGTTTACCCAAATCTGCAAGAATTTCTTTAAAGGCGTTTTCCTGAGCTTTTGTAAGTTCAAACGGCAATGAATTTTTAAACTTTTCAACAAATCCGCCTTTTTTGGTCTGCAGGGCAAATCCTTCTGATTCTGTTTTGTAGCGTTTTCTCATAAGAGCAAGTCTCAGCTGTAAGAGAAAAAGTTCGTCAAATACGATTCTTTTTCTTGCCCGTTCAAGATTTTCTGTTGAATCGGGGAAATGGATTTGCCTGACTGCCTTTTCTTTATCCAAAAATTTAAACTTTTCGGCTAGTTTTTCCGGCAAAAAGTCCTGAATCTTGTTACCATATGTATCCAAAGCATTAAATACAGCTTTTCTGAGTGTTTTCACATTAAGATTCTCGGTAAGTGAATAAACCGGTACAATACGTCCTACATGCAGAGAATCTTCGGCCGAATCATCATGATGCCCCTTGATAATTTCGAACTGCGGTTTATCTACGGTTAATCTTCCGGTATAGTTGTCGATTTTTACCGTTCCCGAAACAATAATATCAGCCCCTAAAGGAAATTGAGCTCTTAATCTGTCAGTCATATATTTGTTAGACTTTCCGTAAAACCAGTTAACGGGAAGAGAACCCGACTCATCCGCAATAGTTACGGTAATTATGGTTAAATTTTGACGTCTTTTGCTGTTGAAAATGCCTATGTTTTTAATATTTCCAAAAATTGTAACTTCTTTTCCCTGTTCTAAATCTTTAATAAGCGTTCTTGAAGCAAAATCAAGATGCTTCCTCGGATAATACGACAAAAGGTCTTCCACGGTATAAATGCCGATTTTATTAAACAGTAGGGCGACTTTGGGTCCCACTCCCTTTACATAG
>CAZEDP010000181.1:0-3310 GCA_964511035.1 uncultured Gammaproteobacteria bacterium | reverse complement strand
GGGGATGCCAGAACTCTTGCGCCATGGAGACCGAAACGCTATGAGGTTTTCAATAGAAAGCAGAGTGCCTTTCCTTACTATCCCGCTTGCGGAATTCACTCTTTCATTGCCGGAAGAGTACTATCTCATCTTGATGATGCGCTTTATGTAGTACAGACAAAAGCAAAAGCAGATGAAATCAGGCGTCATTCAGAAAAAACAAAAATCAAATTTCTGGAAGAACTTGCAAAAAATAAAGTGGTCTATTTTGTTTTAAAATTCAGAAAAAAAGACAGCTCGTTTTCTTATCTTTATCAGGAAGATGATGATCCATTCTCAGAAGGGATTTTTAACAACCTGATTAACGGAGCCGTTGATTACAGCAACCACTTCAGCGGTAAAAGGTGGAAAGGGGAAGGAAATACTCAAGACGATTATAAATTCCTGTTCTATAACATTACTGACGCAATTGATTATGCTTTTTACATCAATAACAAAGTTCAGGAGATTAACAAAGACATTCTGGATATGAGCAAAAAACTACATTATAAAATTGCCTGCCACTGCTCATACAGTGAATTAACCGCGGATAAGGATTTTGCGGTAACGGAAAGAATTATTGAGCTTTGCGGAGAAAACGAAATACTGGTCAGTACTCTCTTTAAAAACAAATATAACGCCCTAAAAGAAGAAACTAACATTAAGTTTGATTCAAAAGGGATTTATAACGTGAATGAAGAACAAATTGAAGTTTTCCATTTACAGATATCTGCACACAAATAATTTTCCTGTGAGGAATATATGAAATCCGAAAAAAAATTTTCCGCCAGCAACATAGTTGAATATGCAATGCTTGCATTATTGGTAGGCGTGGTATTCGGGTATGCTATTTACAACATAAAGCCCGAAACTTATAAAAATTTCTTTAAAGGCGGTTTTACAAACACTTCTGAAAGTTCCGGAAACTTAACAATCGGTCCCATTTCAGAATAATTAATACAACTTTGCAATTAATAAGGTAAGATTAACAAAATTTGTAAAGTGGTATGGCGTAAGCGGGAGCGTTAAAAAAGTGAAACGATGAGTTTTACTTTTTTAAAAGCTCATTCGTATAAAAGCCCCTGCAAGCAGGAGCCAAAGCAAGAAAGGATATAAACATTACCCAAATTGCATATGGGATTTTTAGCTGCTTTGATAATTATTAAACTGCATTTCCGGTTTCAAAGATATTAGCGGATTTAGAATCCTGAACGGCATTTTCGGAGTTTTCGCCGTTTTCTTCAAGTTTTGATTTGCCGAAAATCTTTATGCCTATTTTGTTGCCTAATTCTTCACCCTTAATGCCCAGTATAGCTCCGCCGATAAGGGCTCCTATACCGATTGCCGTCACCGGAATACCGATTAACGGAAGTGTAATTGCAGCGCCGGCGAGCATACCTATGCTTCCCACAATGGCTGCTCCTGCTGCCGCTCCTGCAACAACGCCTCCGGTTGCACCTGCGGTTTCGGTAAGGGATTTCGCAGTAACTTTGAGCCCTTCTTTTACGCTTCCGACAATTCCGCCGTCTTTATAACCGTTTTCAAAGCCTTTTTTGATATTATTTAATTTCGTGGCAAAAACTACCAGAGGCACGAAGAAAGGAGTCCTTGCCAGTCCGTTGGCAACAAATTTTGAAACAAAATTACCTTCTCCTTTTGTGGCAACAGTTTTTGCAAATCCTGTAACGTCTTTATAATAAACTTCCACACCGGCTTTCTTCATTCCTGTTTTAGCAATGTCGGTTTGCGAAAGTTTTGTGTTAGCAAAATTCCATGTATCTTTCGCCGCACCCATAATTCTGGATGTGCTCGGGTTTGTACTCAATCTTTGCGATATACTGTTGAACCTTTTTCCCAATAAACTGTTATTAACCCTTGCCTGAGCGGCTTTATTTGCAGCGGCTTTTGCAGCCGTATCTCCGGTTTCACCCATTGCCGCACCGCTTCCGTTAAAAGAATATACGGGTGAATTGGTTGAATTTGTATATGCATCCGATAAAGATCCGCTGTAACCTGAAAATTGTACAGGTTCCATCTGTTCTCCTTCCTAAAATTTACCCTTGCTTGCTGATAGGTTTAATTTCACGTATTTTCAAACTTGTCTTGCTTCCTTACAAACTTCCTATATATATAAAAAAAAAACTTGATTAAAAATTGCTTGTTTTTATATAAATATTAAGAATATTTAAGAAAAATTTTCGCTTAATTTTTGTGCTGATTGTATTTTGGTATGATACATAATTCAAAAACTAAATGCCGTATAATTATACGGCATTTAGTCTATATGGAATTCTCTATTGCTGCGGATTCATTACGAAATCGTGTACTTCATCGTAAGTTAAATCGCGTCTTATTCTCGGAGTGTACAAGTCCATATCCCGTGCTAATGACGGTCTTAACGGAGAACTGTTTACTCTGGGCATTTCTCTTTTTTCTTCGGCATTTGATTTCCCGAAAATTGCTCTTCCGATTCTGTTTCCTACCCAATCGCCTTTGACTGCGAGATAGGCTCCTGCCAGAAACGCGCCTACGCCTTTCGCGCTAATGCTGAATTCTCTGCCCATAATCGGAATAGCGCGTGTAGCCAAGTTTTTCAGGAAAGGTATTCTGCCGATTATTGCTGCTCCGATTACCGTTCCTGCCATAGCTCCGGCAGTAATTCCGGCTGCTTCAACAGCGGATTTTGCCGTTACTTTTGTACCTTCAACAGGTCCGTCTTTAAATCCGTTGTAAATATTACCCAGTTTTGTCGCAAAAGCAACAATCGGGAGTAAAATCGGAATTCTGCCTATGCCTTTTGCCGCGGATTGTACACAGGCATTTGAACTTTCTGTCGGAAGAATTCTTCCAAAAGGCGTATCGGATAAAGGCTTGATTAAAAAGTTCCATGCTCTGCCTGCTGCTTCCCTTGCTCTGCAGGGAAGGTTATCAAAAGTTAATTTGCTTGTAGGAGCTTTTTTCCCTGCTTCTTTAGACGTATCATCGGCATATTCTTTTGTTGCATCCATAACTTTGTCAAATTTGGACTGAAAAGATTCTTTGGGCTCTAATTGAGCTTTTAATTTACCCTGTTCCAAATAATAGCTCATAGGTTTGCGACCAGTAATTTTTGCAACTTCTAATCTCGTTTTGGGACTCAATTTGGCTTTTTCACTTAATTCAATTGTATCTTTAGGCAATTCCACAGGAATGGTTATTCCTTTTCCTGAAGTATCTGCCAATACATTTGGTTTTGGGATTATTCTTTTTGCAGCTTCTGTTTTG
The DNA here is from genome assembly GCA_964511035.1 of uncultured Gammaproteobacteria bacterium. Lineage (GTDB taxonomy): Bacteria > Cyanobacteriota > Vampirovibrionia > Gastranaerophilales > CAZEDP01 > CAZEDP01. The sequence continues at coordinate 28 of CAZEDP010000181.1, read as the reverse complement.
GCAGTCGACTGCTCACCAATAACATTTT
>CAZEDP010000180.1:0-3324 GCA_964511035.1 uncultured Gammaproteobacteria bacterium | reverse complement strand
GTTGAAGGATTTATTAATCAATTTCAGATTGGAACGACTAACATTCCTATTGCAATTGGATTAATTTTGATGATGTATCCGCCTCTGGCAAAGGTCAAATACGAACTTCTGCCGGAAGTCTTTAAAGACAGGAAAATATTAGGGCTTTCGCTTGTTTTAAATTGGATTATCGGACCGCTGTTAATGTTTTTTCTTGCAGTAATATTTTTGCACAACTACCCGGAATACATGGTTGGACTGATTCTTATCGGACTCGCGCGTTGTATTGCAATGGTTTTGGTATGGAACAACCTTGCCGAAGGCAGTCCTGAATACGGTGCAGGGCTTGTGGCTTTTAACAGCATATTTCAGGTTCTGTTTTTCAGCGTGTACGCTTGGTTTTTCATTACGGTTTTGCCGCCGCTGCTAGGTTTAAAAGGCGCGATAGTAGATGTCAGCATCTGGATGATAGCGCAAAGCGTCTTTATCTATTTGGGGATTCCTTTCATCTTGGGTTTTTTAACAAGAACAATTTTAATCAGACTGAAAGGTTATGACTGGTATCATGACGGCTTTGTTCACAAAATCGGAAATATAACGCTCGTGGCGCTTTTGTTTACTATCGTTGTTATGTTCAGTCTGAAAGGTAAAATGATTGTTGAAATTCCTTTTGACGTGATAAGGATTGCAATTCCGCTTGCAATCTATTTTGCAATAATGTTTTTATTCAGCTTTTTCATGAGCTACAAACTCGGGGCAAATTACGAAAAATCAGCGACGCTGGCATTTACGGCATCGGGAAATAACTTTGAGCTTGCAATTGCAGTGGCAATTGCGGTGTTCACAATCAGTTCCAAAGTTGCTTTTGCTGCGGTTATTGGACCCTTAATCGAAGTCCCCGTCTTAATCTGCCTTGTGGATTTATCTTTATGGTTCAGGAAAAAGTTTTTCGCGCATGGTGAAACCTAGAACTCTATAAATCCCCACGGCAGAAGCTCTTTTTGGGTTCTTTCTCTTAAAACAAGCCAATCTAAATCAGGGATATTACGGTCTTTTTGTTCTTTATATGCCCGTGCAAAGCTCCCTATTGTCCCGCCGTGTCTGTAAACACTGACCAAAATTGGACTTAAACGCCGGTCTCCCAGTGACAAAACAGCCTGAATATAGTCCCATTTTAAACTTGTCGGGATGAATTCAACTCCGGATTTGGATAATTCTTTGCGCAAAAAGTCACATTTTTTTTGCAAAATCTGATGTTTTTCACGCTGTTTTCTTTCAAAACCGGTATGAGCCTTTGGAACAAAACTGCTGATGCTCAATGTGATTTTAAAACCCTTGTTTTCCTTTTTCAAAAGTGTCATTAAATTTGTCAGTTCTACGATATCCTCGTCTGTTTCATCGGGAAGCCCGATGATGGCATAGATTTTAAGCCCCTTTAGTCCGTATTTTGATGCGTTTCTTACGTTTTGGGTTATATCTTCACTCGAGAGATTTTTATTAATTGCATTTCTCAATCTCTGGCTTCCTGCTTCAACCGCAATTGTGGCGTTTCTTTGACCGCATGCAACGAGAGTTTGAACGGTTAGAGGTGTCAATCTGTCGGCTCTCAATGATGAAACTGATATTTCAAATTCTTTTGTTCGGCGTTTATCAAGCAGATACTCGCAAATTTTGTCAAAATCAGGGTGTTCGGTTATTAATGCGCCGAGAAAGCCGAGTTTATTTGTATAAGTTAATCCTAAATCAATCGCTGATAATATATTTTGCAAATCAGGGTATCTGGGCGGAAAGCTCAACGCGCTTGCGAGACAAAACCTGCACCTGTGCGGACAGCCCCGTGAGGTTTCGATTAAAAATGTATTGGGAAACATGCAGTTTGTAGTCACAATGGGGCTGAAAATATAGTCATCTATCCTTTGCGTACATCTTTTTCGAACCTTCAAAGGGGCTTTGTTATTTGTAGGCTTGAACTCCGAAATAGTCGAATCCTGTGAATAATTCACTTCATAGAAAGACGGAATATAAATCCCTTTAATTTCAGCAAGTGTCTCAAGTATTTGCTTTTTGGAAGTAAGATGCCTAGTTTCTCTGTATTTGTCTATAAATTCAGCTAATACTTTCTCGCCTTCGCCTATGATTATCGCGTCAAAAAACTCCGCATACGGCTCGGGGTTGGCAGTCAGGACAGGACCTCCTCCTATTACAAGCGGAAAGTTTTCATTTCTTTCCTTTGCATAAAACGGCATGCCGTATTTGTCAAAAATTTTAAAAACCCCGAGAAAATCAAGCTCGAACGAGAATGAAAACGCCATAACATCAACTTCGTTTAACGGGAACTCGGTTTTTTCCGTGTCGGTAAAAATCCTTTCGGGGTGTGTATCGGGGTTTGTGTCCAGTTCGCGAAACAGGCTCAAATAGCCAAGCGATGACATTCCTATGGCGTAAGTACTCGGAAAGCACCACCAGAATTTAACCGCATCCGGATTTTTTGGAGCGGGATTATATGTGAATGTTTCGATTTGAGGTTTCTTTTGCATTAAGAATATTTGGCTTCCCTGTTATGAGTAAATTGTATCAGCATTATTCAGAAACGTCATTTTGTAATCATGTTTCGTCATGCCCTTGCCCCCAGACGGGATCGCAAGGTCGTTACCTCTCATCTTCCCATTCTTGCATCCCGGAAGAGCCCGTCTGTACACAACAGCATTATTCGCTGATGTTTGGGGTCTTTGCAGCGTTTAATAACCGCGATAGACTTTAAATTGTCACTGCCATGACGATGCACAAACTATATGCAATCATTCAACACCGGTCAGATGCCGAACCTCAGCAATCACAACCAATGCCCCCGCCTTATGCTTCGGCATGGAAAACTGTAACCACATGGCCACAAATTGTGGCCGCATGGACGCTCAAAACCCTGCTATAATAGTAATTATAGTAGGTTGGATAAAATTTACAATTTTACCCGACAAAATCAAATGAAGGTCAACAAACAATGCAAAAAACCTACTCTACCCTCAAAAACCTCACCCCGAAAACACTCAAAAAATGTGAAATTTTGTGTAATTTTGTATACTTAAAATCGCCAAAAACTGCACTCCAAAAGCGATATAGTGACCATAAATTTTATACTCACAACTGTGAAAAACCGTGTAATTTTTTGAAAAAATGTGTAATAAAACAGCCTAAAACAGATAATTCAAGAGCGATACAACTTACTTGTAGCCGCAGAACTGCTATCCATAAACTATCTAACCCCTAAGAGCCCTCAAAGAATTACACACTTTTTTCAAAATTAATCCCCAAAACGCCAAAACTCAACAGCAATAAATGGAACAGCTA
>CAZEDP010000179.1:0-3425 GCA_964511035.1 uncultured Gammaproteobacteria bacterium | reverse complement strand
TCGCTCTCACCGATGTTTCTCTCATAAGGAATCTGTGAACGCGAGAAATAAAGGGCGTTTCCGTCAACACCGGTTACAACCTTAACTATGTTAGGATTTGAAAGCTTCTCTTTGTCATGAATTTTCCTTATCAAAGTCGCCATTTGGACTGTTTTGTCTTCGGATATGCACTTTATCAGACTGTCAATGCTAGAAGCTTTTATCATCGGCTCATCACCCTGAACATTAAGAGCTATTTCAATGTCTTTGTCATTTTTTACTATTTCGGCTATTCTGTCCGTTCCGCTTTTATGCTCCGCTGAAGTCATAACGGCTTTTGCGCCGAACTTCTGAGCGGCATTGAAAATCAATTCGTCATCAGTTGCAATAATTGCCTCATCCGCCAATTTTGCCGCTGATGCGGCTTCCCAAACCCATTGTATAATCGGCTTGCCTTTTATCTCAATGAGAGGCTTTGCCTTTAGTCTTGTTGAGGAATACCTTGCGGGTATTATTACTGATATTTTGCCCATAAATATTATCCTTTATATTACTTTGCTCTTGGATGAGCCTTCATGTAAGCCTGTTTTAGCCTTTCGGTTGAAACGTGAGTATAAATCTGCGTATTGCTGATGCTTGCATGCCCCAAAAGTTCCTGAACAACTCTCAAATCAGCGCCGTTCTCAAGGAGTTTCGTTGCAAAACTGTGCCTCAGCACATGCGGGGAAATGGTTTTCTGTATCCCCGATTCGCCTGCCAGTTTGGCGAGTATCCTGTGAATGCTTCTCTGCGTAAGCGGGTATCCGTCCTGATTTACAAAAACGTTTTGCTCATCTTTTGGAGTATTTTCACACAAAATCGGTCGAATTTTTTCAATATAATTGGTCAAAAACTCTTTTGCCCTGTTATTTATCAGAACAATTCTTTCTTTTGACCCTTTTCCGAAAACGGTTATTTCGTTCTCTTCGAGGTTAAGAGCATCAAACTTTAAGGAGCAAAGCTCTGAAATCCTCATTCCGGTTGCATACAAAACCTCAAGAATTGTCCTGTTTCTATAGCCCGTGGGAATGTTTAAATCAATATCGGCAAAAAGCTTTTCTATCTCGTCCTTAGTCAAAAATTTCGGCAGGCTTTTAACTTTTCTTGGACTTTTGATATTGTCGACAGGATTTGCTTTAACCAGTCTTTCTCTGTAAAGATATCTGTAAAAAGTTCTAATTGCGGCAATTTTTCGGGAAATTGCCGTTCTTGCATAGTTTTTATGTTGGATACTGCTTAGATATTCTCTGATATCTCTATATCCCAAAGTCTCGACTCCTCTGCCGCCTGCCCACAGCAAAAAATCTCCGACATCTATGGAGTAGGCTTTTACGGTATGTTTCGACAAGTTTCTTTCGATTTCAAGATACAGCTTGAAATCTTCCAAAAGATGATATGACTGAGTTTTTTGCAGTTCGCTGTTTTGCATTTTTAATGTTTTTTTACTCATCAAAATTATACATTCACGCCCTTGCCCTGCAAAGCTCTAAATGTATTAGGAAATTTTAAGTTAACAATCTTTGAGTCAGCTTGGTTTTTTGACGTTCCAGCGAAAATCAACTTCCGTCATTCTTTGATTCACGTTTAATTTTGCATTAAAAATGCTTATTGCAAGAGAAAGCAACCCGACACCTGCTGATGCAGCAATTTTCGCATCTCTCGAAGCTAATATTTTCATGTTTTTTAAATAATTTATTTTATTTATCCCGATAAACGCCAAACCCGCTATAATCGCCCCTTTAAAACTTCCGAAAATAAGCGCGGAAGAAAATTCATCCGCTACAACAGTAGCTTTATTAAATTTAACCGCAATATTTCTCATTCCTGACCAAAATCCGCCGCCTTCTTTTTCCGGCACTTTCGGCTCATCTTTTCTTTGAATAGTGATTACCGGATATTTTATCTCTGAAGGCACGTTATTTGAATTTGTCAGATAACTTGATTTTTTCTCATTAGCACAGAAATTGATATTTTGGATTTTCATTTTCTCAAACTCACAAATCTAAAAGCTACTATAATATAGAAAACCAAAAATACTAAAAGTTGCTACAAAGTTAAGAAAAATTAACATGAACGGTACAGAAAAAAATCTTTGCAATATGATATTTTTAGTAACGAGAAAGAGAAAAATAATTGATTTCAACCGAAAAAACCGATTTATTCAAAATAATATCGCAAAACCCCGATAAGACCGTTCATTTTATAGGTATCGGCGGCATCGGCATGAGCGGGCTTGCCAAATATCTCCTTGAAGCAGGTTATAAAGTATCCGGTTCCGACATCAGGGAAAATAAAATGACAGCGATGCTTTCGGATATGGGAGCAGAAATTTTTATAGGACATAAAGCTGAAAACATTTCAAATATCTCTGTTATAGCAGCAAGCTCGGCAATAAAACTTGAAAATCCCGAAATCAAAAAAGCTGTCGAACTTGATATCCCTATTATTCACCGCTCCGATGTCCTGAACGCCATAATGAGACATAATCCCGAAACAATAACAATAGGATTTGCCGGAACTCACGGAAAAACCACCACGTCGGGCATGCTTTCCTTCGTTCTGGAAAAAGCTGGACTTCAGCCGTCATACATGCTCGGGGGAGTTTTGCCGGAAATCGGAACAAACGCTAAAAAATCATCCGGGAAATATTTCGTAGCAGAGCTTGACGAAAGCGACGGCACAATCGAAAAATACTCGCCTTCAGTTTCAGTAATAACCAACCTTGAATATGACCACCCTGACCATTATAAAGAAGGTTTCGGGCAGGTTATTGATACATTTAAAAGATATGCCGAAAACCTTGGAAAAGACTCTAAACTCATAGTCAATGCGGATTGTGAAGGAAATCATAAATTACTCAAGCAAATCTCTAATAGAAACGTTGTTTTGTACGGTATTGAAAGCAAATACGCAGAATACAAAGCCGAAAACATTAAATTTGAGGGATATGGTTCAAGCTTCGACATATATCTGAAAGACAAAAAACTAACATCAGTAAATCTTTCAATACCCGGCATTTTCAATGTTTCAAACGCGCTTGCTGTCTGTGCCGCCGCGTCTGAAAGCGGGATTGATATAAGTTTAATTGCCGAACATTTTGCAGACTTTACCGGCATGGGAAGACGCTTTCAAATAAAAGGTAAAGTTGCAGGCGCAACAGTAATTGATGACTATGCTCATCACCCCAGCGAAGTGCAATCAACACTGAAAGCAGCAAAAAATATTATTCAATCTTCAAACAGCAAAGGTCGGGTAATCGCGATATTTCAGCCTCATCGGTTCTCACGGCTTCAAAATCTCTGGGAAGATTTTACCAAAAGTTTTAATGATGCCGATATAACAGTTTTATGCGATGTGTATCCCGCCGGTGAAAGTCCTCTCGAAGGGGTTTCTTCTGAAAGGCTCGG
>CAZEDP010000178.1:0-3429 GCA_964511035.1 uncultured Gammaproteobacteria bacterium | reverse complement strand
TTTTTATCAAATCGTTAACTTTCAGAAATTCAAAAGAACTTATATTAACTGATAAACTACGCAATAAAATTTTAGACTTCTTTGAATTAAATAATTGGGAACATGCTTCAAAGATTTTAAATCAACTTGCAAAAAAAGGTTTAATCTTAATTGAAAAAATAAAGTGTTCAATAAAAGTTATATTTTCTGACTTTTTCAAACTTCGGCAGAGCCAAACCACTTTGGCTAACATTAAAAACATTGATAGCGTAGGTGGGAAACCCTGCCGAAATAATATATTAAATAAAGTTCTACCGTTTGAAAAAAAAGAAGATAATAATAGATTCCTTCCTTCCTATATACCAGAATCAAAACAGGAAAGAAAGAATCCTGATTTAATTTTAGACGATTTAAGCCCTATTGAAAATCAAAAAGGTATAAATGCTCATTCAAAGGAACAACCAGCCCTTAAAACCGATATAAACGATATCAAAATCGATAACCAATATATCAAAGCCCTTAAAAGCCAAATGCTAAAATACGGATATTCAAATCAGGATATAGACACGACAACTTCATTCATATTCAAGGCGAAAAACAAAGGCGTTGCAACTTCCAGAATCCAGGACACCGCTAAAGCAATCATTTATAATCGCATTGACAAATCAGCGAAGAAAAAGCCCATTAATGACCTTAAAGCATTTATTATATCAGCCCTGTTTTCAAAAGAAGAAAAGTTTATATTTCATAAACTTGACCACATAAAAGACTTCCCATATTCCGAGATTAAAACCGAAGCGGATATCAAAGCAGAGCAACAACAAAAAAGAGCAGCCGAACTTCAACAACTTCAACAACTTGAAGCGGAAAAGGTTCAGCAGGAGCAACAGCAATTTGAAAATATGGAAAATGCTTTAAAAGACAAGTTACAAGATAAATTTGAAGAAGCGTTTTTAAAGACAAAACAAAATATTATTAAAGAAACCGGCAATATGTTTATTCCTTGGCCAGCCGTCATAACTTCGCTTTACGATATTGTTTTTACCGCCGGAGTTAACAAAGACACAATTTAATACTATTGTTTAATAGCGATAAGGTTTTTTAGAATCCGGACAAATTAAGGAAGGATACATAAGATCACAAATGTTTGGTATTCGAACAAATTCAATACCATTTTGAAGCACACAAAATCACTTTTTTTCAAACCATATACTAATTTAAGAATATTCCCTAAGAAATCAGGGGATATCAGGAACGAGTATTTTTGAATATTCCAAAAAGAATAAATAAAATAAAGTTACTTAAACCGTTGAAGTAATGGAGAGCGGCCGCCTAAAACTCACTGCCGCCCTTATGCCGCCCCCTTAAAATCCCCTGCATTTAACCCGTTATTTTTGTTGCAATTAAATCAGCCTACGGCTGAAGCAACAAAAAGAAAATAATGTTGAAAGGGACTTTAAACAAAAGTTAAGGGGGCTCTAATAAGGGCTTTTCAGGCCATTCAAACCCTACCCTTTCTGGCCTTACCGTGAGTTATGAACGGCGGCCTTGTAAACAGACTTAATTCTAATCATTCGAGCTTATTGCTTCTCACCGGCAGCCTTGCAGGCAGCACGGTTCAAATCAAACGCCTGTCGCCCTGTCCTATTTTCAGAAAACAAAAGTAAACAACTGCCATAAATGTTATGCTCTACCGCATACATTATAGGAGTATAGGCAAATGGCTTCTTATGGATATATTCTACTGCTTCGGTCTTAATCGGCTTTTTTTTGCAAAGCAAAAAAATCCATAAACATAGTTTTTATGGCCGCCGAGCCACCAAAGCACAACTCGAAATCAATTCGGCGGCTGCTCGTGAAGTTTAATAGTTATACCCCAAGAAGGTTGTCTTCAAAACCCCCATTACTAATCCGCCCCTTCGGCCTGAAAAGTAATTAAATAAATATAACTAATATTATGTATTATACTTTTTTGCCTAAAAATTCTTTTTTCGTTAAAACTGATTGATTAACTGCCAATATGCTAATACAGAAATAAATCACATTTTTTTATTTTCACATTTTTTAAAATTATTGTTTTTAGGCTGTAAAAAAATATTTTTATATTTTTAAATTACTAAGTATAGTAATACTATATAATTGCTTTTATATATTCAATAATAATTATAATTGACATCGATAATGATTGAGTTTATAATAGTTTTGATACAAAAAAATAAGTATCAAAATTAAAAAGGGAGAGTATATAAATGAAGAAAAAGTATTGCTTCACATTGAGTGAAAAGGAAAAATTTAAGTTAGAAATGGTGTCTATCGAGAGAAGAAAATCAATGAGCAGGATTATTGGGGAACTCATAACCAAACTTACAAGGAAAAGAAGGGAAGGAAAAGAAAATGTCATTTAACGAAGATTTAATCAAAGGGCGTAGGTTTTACAAAGAAGTGAAGGCAATACTTGCCTGGATATTTCAGGTATCTCAAAAGTGCGTTCAATTCACAGCCGAAAAGAAAAATATCGAAAATGGAATCTGTGATATTGATATCATATCGCAAGACCACGAAGGGTATAACAGAACGGTATCACTGAAAACGAGAGATTTCTATAATCAAGAAAACGATGCCACTTTCGAATTTACAGAAGGCAAATCAAAAGCTGGATTCTTTGACAGCCGCTCAGAATTCTATTTGTTTTTACGCAGCAAAAGCGAGAATCCAAACGAAATAGCATACGGTTATTTCATCGACAAAGCAAAGTTATTTAACGCTTGGAAAGAAGGAGTTATCAAAGGCAATGTAGTCAAAGCAGGGAGCGGAAGTTTTATTAGTTTTTCTTACAAAGAATTAATGGAGTCCGAAAGCCTGATATTAAAAGTAAAGCCCGAAAATATGGGAAGATATTTTCAGGCGAATTATGGAATCCCAGATGAAGCGAAGTTATACAAGCTAATCAGCTACTTGAGAATAGCGGCTTAAACTCCGTTTTTTATCCCCATAAAAAAACAAATCCCTGCTTCTAACTATCAATTAGGGGGCAGGGTTTTTAGAAAGGATTCTATTTCATATGAAGAATAATACAACAAAAAATGAATGTTGTCAAGACAAAGAATTATCAGAAATGATTTTCGGACCGTTGAAAAACGAAAAAAATGGCAGGGTGAGAAAACATAATACTAACATAAGACATACACACCTGACGGCACAGCAGAAGCGAGCATATCTCGAAGGAAGTTGGCAAATTGACTTGCTGCACAGGCCTGAAATAGAAAAAGAACACAAGCTATTTTTCATAACATTGATAGATTTTCCAACGTTGACTAACGGCGAAGTAATATGGGAGCTGACGGAGCAAGAACACAAAAAACATTGGGATACTTTAAACAAAAAATTAAGAAAAAATGGGCATAAATATACGCAGATAATTAGAACCGAAAGAAAAAAGAATGGGACATA
>CAZEDP010000177.1:0-3437 GCA_964511035.1 uncultured Gammaproteobacteria bacterium | reverse complement strand
ATTCAAATTGATGAAAACCGATAAAAATTTAAAAGCCGCGGTATTATCAGCAGGTAAGGGAACAAGGCTTAAGTCATCCCTGCCGAAGGTTCTGCACAAGATTTTCGGTAAAACCCTGCTTGAAAGGGTGCTTGATTCAGTTAACAAAACAACAATATCCGAAATATTCGTTATCGTCGGCCACAAGTCAGAAGACGTGAGCGGCTTTCTTAAAGAAAATTATACTTCCGCAGTACCCGTAAAAACCGTAAAACAGGAACCTCAGCTTGGAACAGGCGATGCCGTTTTTAAACTTTACGACGAGCTCAAGCGTTTCGACGGGAATTTGCTCATCCTTTGCGGCGATACGCCCCTCATTAAAGGTGAAACGCTGGACGGATTTGTCCAATCACACTTGCAGAGCGGGGCGGATTTGAGCCTGATGTCGGCGTTTATGGAGAATCCCTACGGGTACGGACGAATTTTGAGAAACCCGATCGGCGAAATCTCCAAAATAATCGAAGAGAAAGATGCCGACATTGAACAAAAAACCATAAAAGAAATAAATGCAGGAGTATATTGCGTCAAATGGAAAAAAATATCCCCTGCATTTTTTGATATCAAGACGGATAACAGTCAGGGAGAATATTATTTGACCGACATAGTCGAATGGTGCGGCAAGAAAAAGCTCAAAATGAACGCATTTACTCTAAAAGACAGCTCCGAAGTTTTCGGCATCAACTCCCGCGATGACCTTGCAAAAGCCACTGAAATTATGAACATGGACAAAATAACTTCACTGATGCAAAACGGGGTAACGGTTATTGCCCCGAACAGCACCTGGATATCTCCTGAAACTCAATTTGGAGCCGATACAGTAATTTATCCGAACTGCTGGTTTGAAGGCGAAAATGCTTTCGGTGAAAACTGCCTTCTGGGACCGGATTTATTCGTCGGCGGGAATGTAAGAGCACAAGATAACGTTAAGATTTTCCAATCAAGAGTTTCAGACGCAGTTATAGGAGAAAATTCGACGGTAGGACCTTTTGCTCACATACGAAACAATGTTGAACTCTCTTCGTCTGTAAGAGTCGGCAACTTCGTCGAATTAAAGAACTCAAAAGTTGACGAAAAGACAAATATTTCACACCTGAGCTACGTTGGGGATTCGTCATTAGGAAAAAACGTAAATATAGGCGCAGGCACCATAACCGCAAATTATGACCCCATCACCAAAATCAAATCAAAAACCGTTATAGAAGACGGTGTTAAGATTGGTTCAAATTCAGTACTGGTTGCGCCGGTAAAAATCTCCAAAGATGCAAATGTAGCGGCAGGCTCGGTAATCACAAAAGACGTTCCTGAAGCCTCGCTGGCAATAGCACGGGGCAGACAGCAGATTATCGAAAAATGGCTTGATAAAAAATTAGGAAGAGAACTTGAACAGAAATGAATACGGAGGATAGAAAATTGGCACTTCAGCTTGAAGCAATGAGGCAAACAGACTCTATTAAACCTACCCATGCCATTAAAATCTTTTCGGGCAGATCAAATCACACCCTTGCAGCAGAAATTGCCGAACATCTCGGAACGACCTTAGGTCCAATATTGATTAAAAATTTCAGCGACGGCGAAATTTATGTCCAAATTCAGGAATCAATCAGAGGCGATGATGTTTTTATAGTCCAGCCGCTTTGTGATCCTGTCAATGAAAATCTCATGGAGCTTTTAATCCTTATCGATGCCCTAAAAAGAGCAAGCGCGAAAGAAATAACCGCCGTAATTCCTTACTACGCTTATGCAAGACAGGACAGGAAATCCGCAGGTCGTGAAGCCATTACCGCTAAACTTGTTGCCGATTTGTTAACCACGGCAGGAGCTAACAGGGTTCTGGCAATGGACTTGCATACAGGTCAGGTACAGGGGTTCTTTAACATCCTTGTTGACCATATTTATTCAACTCCTCTGCTTATCAAGTACCTCAAAGACAAAAAAATCAATAATGAAATAGTTGCCGTCAGCCCTGATGCCGGCGGCGTTGAAAGAACAAGAATTTTTGCAAAGAAACTTAACTGCCCGATAGCCATTGTCGATAAGCGCCGTCAGTCCCATAATGTAGCCGAAGTCGAAAATGTTATCGGTGATGTTAAAGGTAAAACCTGCATAATGATTGACGATATCATTGATACGGCAGGAACAATAACCGCAGGAGCCAAGCTGCTAATTCAGGAAGGGGCTAAAGAAGTTTATGTTTGTGCCGCTCACCCTGTTTTCAGCGGTCCGGCATTAGAAAGACTCGACAAATCGCTCATTAAAGAAGTTATTGTCACTAATTCCATCCCTCTTAAGCCAAATGCTCCGGCAAAAATCACTCAGCTCAGCATAGCAAAACTTCTCAGTCAGGCTATTGCACGTATTCATGACGATGAGTCGGTCAGCGTACTGTTTGATTAATCATATATGTTCATAAATAAGAATAATTTAAGATTACATTTTTTTATTCTCTTTGCCGTAATAATTACAGCAAGTTTCTTATTTTTTCAAAATGCAACATATGCAGATACGCTAAGATTTGTGCAGATTTCTGATGTGCATTTTACAACTTTGTCCCAATCTAGAGGAAAGAGGGATTTATCAAATTCAAAATATTATCTACAGAAGACCGTATCCAAAATAAATAATTTGAAAGACATAGATTTTGTGATTTTTACGGGGGATTCTATTGACAGTCCCGCGCCTTCCGAACTGGAAAAATTTGCCCTTGAAGCCAAAAAACTAAAATACCCTTGGTATGTTGCACTTGGAAACCATGAAGTATCCGTCAGCGGGAATTTCAAGAAAACAGAATACTTTGATATTTTGAAAAAACACAATAAATACATAAAAAATGAGGACAAACCCTACTATATCTTTAATTCGGATAAAAAATATCTCTTTATAGCTGCTGACGGCGTAATCGAAAAACACCTTACAGCCGGCGGATACTTTGATAAGCCTCAATTGAACTGGATAGAGAAGATTATTAAAAACAACCCAAAGAAAAAAATAATAATTTTTCAGCATTTTCCGCTGATTGAACCCTCTCAAAGCCATGACCATAAAGTTTTAAATGCCGAAGAATATCTTAATATGCTTTACAAGTACAAAAATGTCTTTATGATCGCAAGCGGACATTATCATGTCGATAAAGTAACAAATAAAAACGGAATAATCTTTGTCAGCACTTCATCTCTTGTGCAAACGCCTCATGAATTCAGAATCATAACAATCAACGATAACAATAACAAATATTCGGCTGATTTTAATTTAATCAGCATACAGAAGTGATTTTTTAACTGCATTGTAAATAAATATTAAATTTGGTGTAATTTGCTGTCAAATTTTTAACAGATACCGCTTTTAAGCAAACATTGAATATTTTTCTTAAAGGAGAAAAAATTATGTTTGCTGTTTATAAT
>CAZEDP010000176.1:0-3445 GCA_964511035.1 uncultured Gammaproteobacteria bacterium | reverse complement strand
AATTTCAGCTTTGGCGATTATTTTAAAAAAGAAATTATCCCGTGGTCATGGGATTTTGTGACAAATGAGTTAAAGCTCGATAAAGACAGACTTTGGATTACGGTTTTTGAAACAGACGATGAATCGTTCAATATCTGGAAAAACGATGTCGGAGTGAGCGAAAACAGAATTTTAAGAAAAGGCAGAAAAGACAATTTTTGGGGACCTCCGGGACCGACCGGACCGTGCGGACCTTGCAGCGAAATACATTTCGACCTCGGCGAAAAATATTCCTGCGGACCAAACTGCAGTATAGATACCTGCGAATGCGACAGATATGTTGAAATCTGGAATCTGGTCTTTATGGAACTGAATAAAGACGAAGAAGGCAACTATCAGCCGCTTGAGAGAAAAAACGTCGATACCGGCATGGGCTTAGAGCGTATAGCAATGGTTCTAAACGAGCTTTCATCGACATTTGAGACCGATTTGCTATATCCGATTCTTGAAAAAGTTTGCGAAAAATCAGGTAAAAAATATAAAAATAATGCCAAAGACGACCTCAGCATCAGGATTATAACAGACCACGCCAGATGCGTCTCTTTTCTTGTCTCTGACGGTCTTATTCCCGGCAATGAAGGCAGAAACTATGTCCTGAGAATGATTTTAAGACGGGCATTAAGACACGGAAGGCTTTTAGGATTGGAGCTTCCTTTCCTTTATGAATTGACTGATACAGTTATTGATATTTACAAAAATGCTTACCCTGAGCTGTTAAATAATGCAGAAAAAATCAAAACCGTTATAAAAAATGAAGAAGAGAGATTCAAGCAGACATTAAACAAAGGCGAGGCCTCTCTGTCGGAGCTTATTTCAAAAGTTAAATCAGAAAACAATTCTGTTATTTCAGGTGATGATGCATTTAAGCTTTATGATACATACGGTTTTCCGTTAGAGCTCACCATTGAAACAGCACAGGAAAACGGGCTTTCGGTCGATACCGAAGGGTTCAAAGAAGCAATGGCGGAGCAGAAAACAAGGGCGAAAAGCGCGCATGCCAAAGTCAGCCTGACCGATAATCTTGTCTATGCCGATATTTACCATAAATCAGGCGGGACATTATTTACAGGTTATGAATCAACGCAGGAGCAGAGTGCTAAAATCCTCAATATAATTTCTGAAGGAAATATAGCAAATTCTCTTCAGGAAGGCGATGAAGGGGATATAATTCTCGATAAAACTCCATTTTACGCCGAATCAGGCGGGCAAACCGGCGACACGGGAATAATAAAAAATGACGATTTTGAGGCTGAAGTCCTCAATACTCTCAAATTTGAAGGTCTGTTCATTCACAGGGTAAAAGTAAACTTCGGGGTTGTCAAAACCTCAGACACAGTCGAAGCTCAAGTTGATGAACAGAGAAGAAAAGACATAATGATTCATCATTCATCCGCTCACTTGCTGCAAAGCGCGCTTAAAAAAGTTCTCGGCAACGATCTTCATCAGAGCGGCTCACAGATAAACCCGGACAGGGCACGTTTTGACTATTCTTTTGACAGATCTTTAACTTCAAGTGAGATTACCAAAATCGAAAATCTTATCAACGATTGGATTGATATGGATGCAAAAGAAAATGTAATAGAGACAACGCCCGATGAAGCCAAAAAAATGGGTGCAACGGCTTTATTTGACGAAAAATACGGAAACAAGGTCAGAGTTGTTTCATTCGGAGACATAAGCAAAGAGCTCTGCGGCGGAACGCACGCCAAATCAACCGGAGAATTAAGGCTGTGCAAGATTATTTCCGAGAGCGCAGTTTCGGCAGGAAATCGCAGAATAGAAATGATTTGCGGCAAATATGCATTGGATTATCTTAACGATTGCGAGAATAATTTGTCTCAAATCTCAAAAACATTGAAAATGCCCATGGTGGAAACTCCTCAAAGAGTGGAAAAACTTCTTGAAGAACTCAAAAACGAACAGAAAAAGGTCAAAACGATGGAAACCGAATTTGCTCAGGCAAAAGTTGGTGCATTACTTTCACAGGCTAAAGAGACATCTCTTGGGAAAGTACTTTTTGCCAAACTTGAAGGGGTTTCTTTCGATGCTTTGAAACCTTCCGTTGAGACGCTTTCCGACAAGCTCGGGCAAAGCGCTGTCGTTTTGGCGGTTGCAGGCGAAGATAAAGTATCAATTGCCGCCAAAATAAGTCCTAATTTTAACGAAAAAGGCATAAAAGCGGGTGATATCGTCAACAAAATCGCCATAATGTGTGACGGCAGAGGAGGGGGAAATCCTACATTTGCGCAGGCAGGCGGCAAAAATCCCGCAAAATTGAGCGAGGCGCTTGAACAAACAGAAGAAGAACTTTTGAAGTCGATATAAAAAAGAGAGGAGTTTCGATGGAGGTTCTTGCAGTTATTCCGGCAAGAGGGGGCTCTAAAGGAATAAAAAGAAAAAATCTGATAGATTTCAGGGGCAAACCCCTTATTGTCCATTCAATCGAACATGCCCTGAATTCTAAAAGCGTTACAAGAGTTATTGTTTCAACCGAAGATGCCGAAATCAAATCCGTTGCGCTATCAGCCGGAGCGGAAGTTCCTTTTGACAGACCGAAAGAGCTTGCAGAAGACCATGTTCTTGATATTCCTGTTTTCGAGCATGCCCTCACTTGGCTGAAAGAAGATGAAAATTACGAACCTTCAATAGTTGTTCATTTAAGACCTACCACGCCTTATCGCAAGCCGCACTGGATTGATGAAGCCGTTGAGCTTATGGCGAAAAATCCGCAGGCTGACTCTGTCAGGTCTGTTTCGGAACCTGAAAAACATCCTTACAGAATGTTTACGATAGATAATGACGGTTGGCTTGACCCTATAATGAAGCATGAACACCCTGTGCCTTACCTTTTGAGACGTCAGGACTTGCCCCCTGTTTATTATTATAACTGTGTTATAGATGTTACCAAACCGGAGACAATTTTTGGCAAGGATTCTATGACGGGGGACAGAATTTTGCCATATATTATGGACCCTGACGAAGTTATGGACATCGATTCGCTGAGAGATTTGAAGTTAGCGGAGTTTTTACTGCGAGAAAAAAATGAAATGTAACTGCTGTAAAAAACAAACTGATGAATTTCCTTACAAGGACGAATTTACCGGCAACAGCCTCAGAATTTGCCGCGAATGCGAACATATTCAGCTTGCTGAAATTCTGACAAGACAAGCTGTTTCTGATTATTACAACAAACAATACAGCGAAAACCGCCAATGTCATATCGGTGAAGAATATTTTAAAATCATGAAAAAAAGAGCCGAAGCTCAGGTTGATTTTATAATAAGTGTTATCGGTGATATTTCCGGCAAAAAGATTTACGATATAGGCTGCGGATACGGATTTCTGATAGAGGAATTTTTGAATTATTCCGATAATGTATCAGGTTGTGAGCTTGATCCGCAGGCGT
>CAZEDP010000175.1:0-3508 GCA_964511035.1 uncultured Gammaproteobacteria bacterium | reverse complement strand
AATTAATGGCAGTGAAAAGAAATCATGGGAATATTTTGACAAAATGAATGATTTTTATATTCTGAAGTATTAAACCGGGCTGACCGTTTTCTCCTTTGGCAAGAGATATAATGTCCACCTTTGAACCGACATGAATGTAAGATGCCATACCCTGAACAAAATCAATAGGTACACTTATGGCTCTCATTCCTACCGGAATGTTAAAATTGCTGTCATCAGCGCCGTTAACTATTTTAAACTTGGTTATAGCTTGTCCTGCTTTTACCTCAGAGGTTAAAACAGAACCTATTACCTGATCTGCCGAATTAAAGCCGCCATTAGGAAACTCATAAGGTTTAAATTCTTTATAATCAATCATATCTGCGCTTATTTTTGTTCCGGTACTTATATCAGTTTTTGCAACTACTAACTTATTGCTGTTGGCATTAACTCCGGCACCCGGGTTGATGTTGGAAATCATTTGACTTTGTTGGCTAAGCCTGTCATTTTGCTCCCGAAGTTGCCTGTTAAGTTCTTCAATCTCGGATTTGTTTTTTGAAAACGAGTTGAATATTATTAAACCGGTAATCAGACCTGCGATAAGCGCTATTGCCAGTTTCTTTTTATTTTGCTTTAAGCGCATTTTATTTATTCCTCAAGAATTTTCTGCTATCTTACCTTTTACAAGTACATTAATCCCATTTATGACTTAAGAGTAGCAAACTATATTCAAAGTGATTATCCTACATATACATTAATTTTGATTAACGTATCATATTTGAATGTAAATGATTTTAATAAACAACCCTAAATTACGTATTTACTTAACTATTATATATATATGTTTAATAGATGTCTTTATTTTCATTCGTGCATAAATAAGTAAATATATCTCTTAACAAATGCAGAGGGATTTCTTGCGGATGCCAAAGACTTACAAGTATTATCCTCATATTTATCGGGAAATATATTTTATACATTAGCCTTGCAGAAGCCTATTTGAGATTGCCGTTTGTCGAATTAACACAATATTTGTAAACTTTTGTGTCGCAATTTATATCCTTTGGAGGGTTTGAAAAATTCTGATTTTTTGGAAAAATCGAATTTTTCAAACCCGACCTTGGATCAGCATTGCATCACCGTAGCTGTAAAATCTGAATTCATTTTCAACAGCTTTTTGGTATGCGTTAAGGACGTTTTTCCTCCCTGCAAGAGCTGCTACAAGCATTAAAAGAGTTGATTTCGGCAAATGGAAATTTGTGACAAGCCCGTCAATAACTTTAAATTCAAACCCGGGATAAATAAAAAGATTGCTTTGACCGCTGCTCGCTTTAATTTCGCCGTATTTACCGTAAACTGTTTCCAGGGTTCGCACTGATGTTGTACCAACGGCAAAGATTTTTGAACCTTTCTGTTTGGCATTGTTAATTATTGAGGCAGTTTGTGGAGAAATTTCATAATATTCATATTCCATTTTATGCTCTTCAATATTTTCGGATTTAACGGGTTTAAATGTCCCCAGTCCTACATTTAAAGTAACAGGGCAAATTTGCACTCCCTTATCTTTAATCTGCCTGAGCAATTCGGATGTGAAATGCAGACCTGCTGTCGGGGCTGCAACCGAACCGGGGTTTTGAGCATATACTGTCTGATATCTTTCAGAATCAAGCTTTTTAGTATTTTCATCTGTTTCTTTTCTTAATATGTAAGGAGGCAGGGGCATAATGCCGATTTTCTTTATAATATTTTCAAAATCCCCTTCAAAAATAAATTTAACCAGCCATTTACCGTCATCCGATTTTTCTTTTACTTCAGCCGAAAGTTCGCTGTTAAAAAGAACCTTATCGTTTTCTTTTATTCTTTTTGAAGGCTTAAGCAGCACTTCCCAAAATCCGTCAGGCTTTGCGGATAACAAAAGGACTTCTATTTTAGCTCCGCTTGTTTTGCAGCCGAAAAGCCTTGCGGGAATAACCTTAGTATTGTTAATAACAAGCACATCGCCTTTATTGAGATATTCTGCCAAGTTAAAAAACTTTTTGAATTCAACAGCGCCTGATTCTTTGTTTAGGACAAGAAGGTTTGAATTGTCTCTTTTATCCGACGGAAATTGAGCAATCAGTTCTTTAGGCAAAAAATAATCAAAATCATTTAAGTTCATAACGATAAATTCACACGGTAGCTTTCTACCCTAATGATAAAGGAAAGAAATACAAAATTTTACATTAAAAAACTAAATATTAATTTTCTGCTCAAAAATACTCTTTAAAAACTGTCGCAAATATGCTACATTACATATATGCACAAAAAAGAAATCATTTTTTATCAAACAGAAACAGGTAAAAAGCCTTTTTATAACTGGCTTAGCTCTTTGGATAAAAAGACAAAAGAAAGGATTTTGGTAAGGCTTGATAGGTTACAAGACGGCAATTTAGGTAATTTTAGATATCTTGATAATGATCTTTATGAATTAAAACTCCATTTTGGGTCAGGTTATCGAATATATTTCGGTAATTATAAAGATATTATTGTTTTGATATTATGCGGTGGAGATAAATCCTCTCAGACACAAGACATTAAAAAGGCTAACAGATATTTTGATGATTATAAGGAGCGAATAAATGAATAATAAATTAAATTTTCAAACTTTTGACGGTTATATGAAAGAATATTTATCGGAATCACCGGAAAATATCATTGGCTACCTTGAAACAGCCCTTGAAGAATATGAAAATGATGGAGATACAAGAGCTTTGATGGTTGCGATACAAAGAATTGCTGAAGTTAAAGGCGGTATAACCGAACTTGCAAAAAAAACCAATTTAAACAGACAAAATTTATACAGAATCTTTTCAAATCAAGTAAGTCCACGCTTTGATACACTTTCAAAAATACTTAAAGCTTTAGGATACACAGTTTCTATAAAAAAACTTGCTGATGCATCTTGATCAATACTCAAAATCATCTTCAAATTCATCATCTTTGAGGCTTGAAAGATCTTCCGTATATTCGGTGTCAAAATCTTCGGGTAAATTATCATTATCGGGCCAAATTGTATAACTGTTAAAAATACATTCCGCCAAATTTTGTGCAAGACTAAAATCCGAATCGGCTAAGTCTGCTTCCGAAAAGTCAGTTCCGCCTGTATCCGCATCGGCAAAGTCGCAGTTGTTAACACTTGCTCCGATGAACTTCGCACCCGACATAATTGATGATGAAAAATCGGTCTGCTTTATAACAGAACCGGTAAAATTTACGCAAGTCAAATCACAGTTTGAAAAATCCGTATTGTTTATTTCGCATTTGCTGAAATCAGAACCTGATAAATCAGCTCCGCTGAGGTTAACACCGTTTATTTCCAAACCGTTAAAATCAATTTCAGTCAAATCTATAGGCGCATTTTGGTCACACAATCTTATTTCGTTAAAATCATCAACTTTACCTTTCCTGAGAAGGTTTATAAGTTCATCTTTACTTTTTGAACAATTACTCATCGGTCCTTTCCAATCCTCTTTTAGTTAATCAAGTTCAT
>CAZEDP010000174.1:0-3519 GCA_964511035.1 uncultured Gammaproteobacteria bacterium | reverse complement strand
GGCGGGGGCGGAGGAGGAGCAACAACGATTGGAGTGTTAACGCTTTGTGGGTTAATTTCAGCGGGTGTAGTCGGGTTATTATTTGAAGGAGCTGACTGAAGCCCTTTTTCAACAACATTATTCGCTGAAGAAAAATCTAATCCGTTTACTGTCGAACTTTTTGCCGGTGCAGAATCTGTAATTCTTTGTCCTATGTGTTTTGCATAGGGTGAGATTAAAGGCAGCACAGCTAAAGCTACAATTCCGCCAAGAACAACATATTCGATTAAGCTTTGAGCTCTGTTATTTTTCATAATTTATTTTGTCTCCTATTTTTTATTACAAATCAAGCAATAAATAATTTTTTGACATTTTCGGCTGTGTTTTTCACAAAATCAGCTATCTTATGCCATACATCGGCAAAAGTGCTCATGATTCCGTTTACCTTGAAAGCAGCTCCCTGCTGCGTCATCAGCATATTGCCCCTGTTGTCAAAGTTGTTCAGAACGGATACTTTACTTGTGTTGCCCAGATTAATCTCTGTTATCCCGAGAGATTTCAGAGAAGTTAATTTGCCGTGGTATCCGTAAATTTTCATTTTCAGGTTATATTTCTTTTCAAGCAGTGATAAATCCTTGCCGTCAAGTTTCATATCATTTTTGAAATTTATCAGTTTTTCCTTTTTAGCAAGTGCTTTAAGCGCTTCAAATCCGTTTTTATAGCCGTCGGGTTTTTTATCGTTGTTTAAATCAGTATTATCGCCAAACAAATCCAATCCCGATTTGCCGCCTCTAATACATAACACACCGTTCAAAACATCGTTTATAAGCTCTTTTTTACCGTCTCCGTTAATATCAAACCAGATTTTTTTAGCGGATGTTCTTATGCCTTTTCCGTCTAAATCAAACGCTAAAGGAGAGGCGTGAACGCTTCTTGTTATTACAATTGCTTCTTCTGCATCAGGAACAGAAACCGTAGAGTTAAATAACCCCAGCGGGTTTGTTGACTTTGCACCGTTACAAAATTGAGGCTGTTGTGAGCAGGTAATTTTTTCACCGCTTTCATCAAATGAAATGCCATTTTCTCTCTGGAATGTTTCTAAAGGATAAACACCATACAGATCACCATTTTCATATGTTAAAATAATCAAACCTGTTATACCGCTGCCTTGTGGGCACGTTTTATAAAGCTCCATTCTGTCTTCATATTGTTTATATTCTTTTTCATATTGTTGATAAGCACTTTGATATTGTTTAAAATCAGCATTGTATTTATCAAGAGCTTTTAAATAATTCTGATAGTTTTGAAGATCAGAATCGTACTGATTTAAGTCTTTTTCATATTGATCATAATCCGAATAATAGTGTTTCATTCGTTGATCAAAATCCCAATCGGATTCATTTTCTTCCTGAACAGGTTTGACCGGTTCAGTCGGTTTTACAGGTTCACTGACAGTAGCCGGTTTGATTGGTTCAGTCGGTTTGGTCGGTTCTATCGGTGCTACCAGACAAACCATATTCATTATTTGATTCCTGTAGCTTTCGGGGTTTCCGACATCTATCAGATCAAACAGTGAATCTATATCTCTGTAATGGCTTGAAAAAGCATATAACTTTCGCGGGGGAGGAGGTGGAGGGGGCGGAATTACCGGTGGGGGTATTTCCGGATCGTTCGGAGGAGTAATTTGGGGTTCCACCGGATTAACATTATGAGGAGTAGGAGTAACACTCTGTAATTCTTCCGGGTTTTGAGACGTAAATTTTAAATCTTTAATAACCGGACTTTTAGCAGGCGCAGAATCTGCAATCTTCTGTCCGACTTCTTTAGCGTAAGGACTTACAAAGGGAAGAGTTGCAATAGCAACAAGACTTCCGATAACTAAATATTCCACAAGACTTTGAGCTCTATTACTTTTTCGCTTCATTTTCATTTCTCCGCAAAATTTTAAATATTCTATATATAATCTATATACTATTATTACTTACCACTTACAGTAATTTTTAAATCGAATTATAAAGAAATATTAAAACAATTTTACAAATAAACCCATGTTTTAATGTTTCTTTACATTAAAAATTAACTGTCGCCGCAACTGAATTTATTATTTAGTTCTCAACGTTTTCGGTCGGTTCAGCAGCCTTTGTATTTTTAAACTCTTCCGGAGCATCCTCTCTGTCAGGATTCCACCGCGGAATATCAAGTTTTTTTCTGATTATTCCTATACCGACATGAACTCTCCATTCATCCATCCTGAGCTGTTTTGCGATGAATTTGTGGCAGCCTATGGGCGGTAGCGGTAAAAGAGGAGTGTATAAATTTTCGATAGCCGTCAACTGATCGGATGAAACTGCAAGCTTCCTCTTCGGGAAAGGCAGTTTTGGAAGTCTCATCTTTTGTCTGACCAGATTTATGCCAAAAAATACTTTATTAGATTCTAAATTAATTTCTTTTGCAATTATTTCGTGTGCGTCAGGATTTGGCAGCGGAAGCATGGTTTTGTACAATCTTTCGATTTCAGCAACCTGTTCTCTTGTAACAAGCAAAGTTTTTTGAACAGCAGGTCTTCTAAATCCGCCGCCTTGTTGTGGCCGGTTAAAGCCGCCCTGCTGCGGGCGTCTGAACCCGCCGCCCTGAGGAGGTCTGTTAAAACCACCCTGCTGCGGTCTGTTGAAACCCCCTTGTTGAGGTCTGTTAAAACCGCCCTGAGGAGGTCTGTTGAAGCCCCCTTGTTGCGGTCTGTTAAAACCACCCTGTTGAGGACGTCTAAATCCTCCGCCCTGTTGCGGTCTGTTAAAATCACCGCCTTGATGAGAATATCCACCCTGACCTTGCTGATAAGGTCTTCTATAAGGCTGTTGACCTTCTTGTGAAGGCTGAAAAGTTTTGGGCTCTTCTTGTTCAGGAGGATTATTTACGTTATTTACTTCAGAATACGGGGACCATGTAGCTGCCGGTCTATCCGGATACAAACAAGAAGGACATATTACGCGTTTTGGATTTTTTGTTTCAAACTCTGTGCCGCATTTAGTGCATTTATTTTTGTACATTTAAAATTTGCCCCTTTTTAAAACTCCCAGGCAGGGTTAAAAATGAAGCTCCATTCACCTGTAAAACAGCTCTCCCTAAAAAATTCCTGCCATATAAGTATAAAATCATCATTCCAAAAAATTTTTTCAAAAAATAACATTTAGTCTCAGATTAATATAACATAAAT
Source organism: uncultured Gammaproteobacteria bacterium (assembly GCA_964511035.1). Classification (GTDB taxonomy): domain Bacteria; phylum Cyanobacteriota; class Vampirovibrionia; order Gastranaerophilales; family CAZEDP01; genus CAZEDP01. The sequence continues at coordinate 326 of CAZEDP010000174.1, read as the reverse complement.
TTAGAATTTACACTAACAACTAAAAAACCTGCAATAATTGAGCTTAAGCGGATTTCTTTAAATTTTCTTTAGCCGTTTCAACTATCTTTTTAAATGCGTCTATATCCTTGACAGCAATGTCAGCAAGCATTTTTCTGTTAATGTTTATATTTGAGTTTTTAAGAGCATTGATTAAACGGCTGTAGCTCAAACCAAACATCCTTGCTGCTGCGTTAATTCTTGTTATCCACAGTCTTCTTATGACTCTTTTCTTGTTTCTTCTGTCGGCATACTGATATTTTAATGCTTTCATAACAGCACAATTAGCCACTTTAAAAATTCTGCTT
>CAZEDP010000173.1:0-3569 GCA_964511035.1 uncultured Gammaproteobacteria bacterium | reverse complement strand
CAATGCAACGGGAAGGGAGTCGTATCCGATAATACTCGCTTGAATAAGAGTATTCCTGATATTAACCCTTCCCGTAAAAACATACCTGAAAGATTTAAATAAGTTTATTACGCATTGTCCGATAAAATCAATTATCATAAACCGGAACACACCAGTGTTTGTATTTTTCCACCTTTCCTCTGACTACGTCAAAATACAACTCCTGAAGTTTTTTGGATATCGGACCGACATTTCCGTCGCCGAGCAGTCTGTGGTCTATACTGGTAATCGGGCTGACCTGAGCGCCGGTGCCGCAGTAAAATGCTTCATCAGAGGTATAAAGTTCGCTTCTGTCAATTTCTCTTTCAATGACTTCAATGCCGAGTTCTTTTTGGGCAAGTTCCTTGATAGTATTTCTCGTAACGCCTACAAGGATGTTGTCGGTGGTTTTGGATGTTACCAGCTTGCCGTCCTGAACAAGATAAAGGTTCATTGCGCTTCCTTCAGTGACATGACCGTCATGAGAAAGAACAATAGCTTCGTCAAAACCTGCTTTAATCGCATCGGTTACTATTAAAGCCGTGTTTGCGTAGCATCCGCCGATTTTTGCGCGCGGAGGGATTGCGTTGTCATCCGATCTTCTCCAGCTGGAAACGCATACGCTCAAGCCTTTGGTTATGTCAATGTAGAGGCCCAGCGGAGCGGTAAAAATTAGAAAAGAATCAATGTTATTTATTAATTTAGGACCGATTGTTTCAGCGCTCTTGTATATTGTCGGTCTGATATAAGTATCTGTTTGCGGAGCGTTTCTTTTCATAAGCTCGACGGTGATTTTGCACATTTCGTCAACACTGTATTTTGGATCCATATGCATAATCTTGCAGCTGTTATGAATTCTCTCATAATGCTCTTTCATTCTGAAAATATAAACCTGCTTTTCGTCCTCACGCCAATATCCTCTGATACCTTCAAATACGGAAGTACCGTACAGAAATGCATGTGTTCTGACGGAGATTTTCGCATTTTCGTAAGGCACATATTCACCGTCCATAAAAACATAATTTGTTGTTTTTGCAGGTTCGCATTTCCCCTGACAACAGCATGATTTTTGAGATTCTTCGGGCACTTTTAAAATCCTCCTATTTTTCAATATGTTTATGATAACTCAAAATTTAGTCGGGAACAAATTAATAAGGCATTTTTAAAATTGTGAAATGTAAAAAAAAATTAATAAAACTGCTCTAAACTAGCAAAAAATTAAATCTTTGAACTTTAATTAACCAAGTATAATTATGCGGGTAAGGGCATGAGAATTTTTTCGGTAAGCAGCATTACCATTAACTCTCAACAGCAAAATCAAAAAAGACAACCTCTAACATCAAATTTCAAGAAAGAAATTTCTTGCGGCAAGGTTTCTTTTCAGGCAGGGAAAATAAATTTCGATAAATTTGTAACAGCAATGTACGAAATGATAGCAAGTTCCGGCAAAAAAACTGCGGGAGCTTATGTTATGTCATATCCGGAAGAATTTTTCCTTGCTCTGTGCAAAATAATAGGCGAAATGACCGAAAGACAAAATATATATTCCGGCAGAAAACATGTTGATTTGAGGTCGCTTAAGGCAATAAGTAATAATGCCCAAATAGCTCTTAACGAAAGTAAATTGGATGTCCACCTTCAATTTGCCCTGAATTGTCTTTATCTTGTGCCTGAACACGTTATCGCCAAACATCCGGAAGCCTTGAAGTCACTGCCCCCGGATATGGCAAGATCTTTCAGACAAGGCATCAAATATAGAGAAGTTCTTCATACAAAAAAGGCTTCGGCAGATAGTATTGTTATTTTCTTGAAAAAGAATAGCTTGAAACCAAACGAACTTGAAAATTATAAAAAAGAACTGGTTGAAAGCAATTCGTATGAACCTTTGATTACAATTCTTTCCGACCCTAAAATTAAAGACGCTAAAATTAATAATTTCTGCCGAGACACAATTTTGGAAATAATGGACAATACAAACAATAATATGGAAATGCTCAGAAAAATTAACTCGGATTTGGAGGCTTCTCAGGGAAATCTTCAGGATATCATATTGGGAACGTTAAGCTATGATAAAGCAAATAATCAGTTAATGGTGGACAAACTTGGCATAATTACCAATTTATACAGATACCTTGATTTGAAAATCGAAACGCTGGCTCAACAGACCGGAGCTATCAAGATTTAAACGGGCTTTACTCTATCATATCAATCCGTCTTTGATGTCTGCCGCCTTCAAAATCTGTTTCCAACCAAATTTTGACAATATCTTCAGCTGTCGGGACATCAATAACCCTGCCGCCCATCGTTAAAACATTGGCATCGTTATGCGCTCTGCTCATTTTTGCGCAGTATGTATCCTGACAGGTCACTGCTCTTATGCCTTTGACTTTATTGGCGGCAATTGCAACCCCCAGTCCGGAACCGCAGATAATTATACCGCGGTCAAACTCTCCTTTTGCAACGGCGTTTGCTATTTCTTTGGCAATAACCGGATAATCAACGCTGTCTTTGCTGAAACAGCCGAAATCCTTAAACTCATAATCTTCTTTTTTCAAAAACTCACCAATCGAGTTTTTCAGTTCATATCCGCCATGGTCGCAGCCGAGAGCTATTTTAAGATTTTTCATTACTTTTCCTGAATTTCTATTTTAGTATTTCCCTGCCTCAATATTTTAACATCTCCGTTTGTATTTACCGAAACAACCGTTGACGCAACACCCGAAGGAATAAAGCCGTAATCATCCGAAATATAATCAAGTTTGCCTTTCAGCGTATTTTCTACGTCCTTTTTGCTCAAACACGGAGGCTCTCCCGAAATATTTGCGCTGGTTGTAGCCAGAACATGGTTTTTTACTGATTTTTCGAGAATTTCAATAAAAGGCTGACAGTCAGGAATTCTTATCCCGACGGTATCCATTCCCGCCGTTACATAATCAGGTACAAGATTGCTCTTGGGTAAAACAAGAGTAACCGGACCGGGGAAATATTTATTAATGATTTTCTCGGCCTTTTCCGGCAAAACAGCTACAAAAGGCAGTAAATATTCGATTTGGCTTCCGAGAAGTATCAGGGGCTTGCCTTTGTCTCTGTCTTTTATCGAGTAAATCCTTTTAACCGCTTCTTCATCGTCGGTCATGCAACCCAATCCCCAGACTGTATCGGTGGGAAAAGCCAAAACCGAGCCTTTTTGTTCAAGAATATTTGATATTGTTTGCAGTTCCTTTTCGGAAACGGACATGTTTTTCATAGAATGTAACCGCACAAGATTGACATTTAAAAACCATATTTGTACTATAATACATTACATGGGGAAAGCCCGTCATAAAAAATTAATATGGGGTGTTGGCGCAGTTGGTAGCGCGCTTCAATGGCATTGAAGAGGCCACGAGTTCGAATCTCGTACGCTCCACCATAAAAGCCTTTATCTTTTTGATAGGGGCTTTTATAATTGAGTTTTTATACTTTTTATATAGGTCATAGGATTTTTAACTGTATTTGTTTGAATTGTTGGAGTCGATGATAATTTTCTGATTAAGTAAAAAGCACCTAAT
>CAZEDP010000172.1:0-3582 GCA_964511035.1 uncultured Gammaproteobacteria bacterium | reverse complement strand
AATAATTTTGCCGTTAAAGCCGGGATTGCAGCTTTGAGTGACTTGGATTTTTTTAAGGGAGTAAAAGCCAAGGTTAAGGAATCAAAGAAAATTCTGACCGAAGGCTTATCCGGCATTGCAAAAGAGATTTATGAAAGCCATGGCAATTTCATTTTTGCGGATTTTGGCGACAGAGCCGAGTTTATTTATAAAAAACTGCTCAAAAACGGCATTAAAGTGAAGTTTTTTGATGACGGTTCCGTTATTCAAAACTGTTTCAGGATAACCCTTCCGGCTCCTGAGCAGGCAGAGTATATTCTCGATGTGCTAAAAAGCCGTGAACTGCTGATTTTTGACATGGACGGGGTTCTGGTTGATACGGCAAATTCCTACCGCATGGCAATCAGAAAGACTTATGAGTATTTTTCAGGCGATAAAATAGGACATGATGAAATTCAGCAGGCAAAAAATCAGGGCGGGCTTAATAATGACTGGGATTTAACGGCTCATCTTCTTAAGACTCAAAGAATTGAAATCGATATGGTGGATTTGATAACAAAATTTCAGGAATATTACTTCGGCAACAACGGCGACGGCTACATCAGAAATGAAGAATTTCTTTTGGATAAAGACCTGTTGAGCGAACTTGCCAAAGAGTACGATCTGGCAATATTTACAGGAAGACCAAAAGAAGAAGCTAAAGTGGCATTGACCAGAGCCGGAGTTTTTGACCTGTTTTATCCTGTTATTACCATGGAAGACGTCCCGAGAGGCAAGCATAAGCCGAATTCGCACGGCATCAAACATATTCTTGACGTTATACAGCCGACAAAAGCCTATTATTTCGGTGATACGGTCGATGACATGGTTTGCGCAAAAGGCGCGGGTGTCATGCCCGTTGGAATTCTCCCGCCGCAGGATAAGAGCGATTATCTGAGAGGCAGGCTTGAAGAATACGGCGCAGAAAATGTGCTGGATGATATTAAGGATTTGGAAGAGTTTTTGAAAAGGGCGCAATAAACTGATATAATAATTTAATTGTAATGTTAATCTTGAATTATTATTGGCATACTTTACGGTGTATATTGCATGACAGAAGCTGAAAATATTGTTAAAAAATTAAAAGAAATTAAACCCCAATTGGAACGAGAATATTTCGTTAAGGAAATGGGTATTTTTGGCTCTGTTGTTCGAGGAGAACAAACAGAAAAAAGCGATATTGACATTTTATTTGATTTTAACAGAGGAATGACATTTTTTAAGCTGGTCAGACTAAAAGAAATGCTCAGTAATCTTTTTAATAAAAACGTAGACATAGCTATTAAGACTTCTTTAAAGCCCAAAATCGGAAAAAAAATTCTTTCTGAGGTTGTTTATATATGAAGAGAGATTTTTCGGATTTTATTCAGGATATGCTTGATGCAATCATGTCCATAGATATTTTTACAAAAAATAAGTCTTATGATGATTTTGTAAACGATGATTTGCTTTTTAGCGCAGTAGCAAGAAAATTTGAGATTATTGGAGAAGCAGCGAATAGAATTCCAAAAGATTTACAGGAAAAATACCCTGAAATCCCTTGGTATGAAATCGTAGGGATGCGAAACATCATAATTCATGATTATGACGGAATAAACAAACCCATTATGTGGGATACTCTTAAAGAAGATTTACCTGCATTAGCAGAACCGCTTAAAAGGATTTTGGAACATATGAAAGACAATTAACCGTTAAATAAATGGGAACTTTATTTGATATAATTATTAAAAATAAACATTAAGGAACAATACAAATGCGCAAAAGCAAAGTCGAAAGAAAAACACTGGAAACTGAAATAACCGTATTCCTGAATATTGACGGGAACGGCATCAGAAGGTTGGACACAGGCATTGAATTTTATGACCATATGCTGAGCCAGCTTGCCGCACACGGTAATTTTGACCTCGAAATTACGGTTAAATCCATAGACGGTGACAGTCACCACATAGTCGAAGATACCGCCCTTGCTCTCGGTGAAGCCTTCAAACAGGCTCTCGGCGAGAAAAAAGGCATTTACCGTTACGGCGAAGCTATTGTTCCCATGGACGATTCCCTTTCGCTTTGTTCGATTGACCTCAGCGGAAGACCGTATTGCTATTACAAAAGCGAAATAAGGGAACAAAAAGTCAGAGATTTTGAAACAGCCCTTGCAAAGCATTTCTTTATAAGTTTTTCGGTAGGCAGTATGTCTAACGTCCATGTTCAACTGCTTCATGGGGAAGATCCGCACCATAAAATAGAATCGATGTTTAAATCGTTTGCAAAAGCTCTTTATAAGGCTTGCGCATTGAATAAAGACAATTTGCAAAATATTCCGTCCACTAAAGGCATTATTTAAAGGAAAACAAATTGAAACTGACAGTTCTTGATTACGGTGCGGGCAACTTAAAGAGCATTACCAATATGCTTGATTCGTTTGAACTGCCCTATATCATCACCGACAAAAAAGAAGATATTAAAAACGCCGAAAGATTAATTTTTCCGGGCGTAGGCAACTTCGGACAGGTTATGGCAGCTCTTGAATCAAAAGACCTTACCGAAAGTTTAATTTCTACGGTAAAATCAGGAGTTCCGTTTCTCGGAATATGTCTCGGGCTTCAGGTTTTGTTTGAAGAAAGCGAAGAAGCCCCCAATGTTAAGGGACTGGGAATATTAAAAGGCAATGTTATTAAATTCACACAGGGAAAAGTTCCGCAAATCGGCTGGAATCAGCTTATCCCGACTGAAAATAATTCGATTCTAACACCCGAATATGTATATTTTGTTAATTCTTTTTATGCAAACCCGCAGGATAAGTCTGTTATTTCGGCATATTCAAATTATTACATTGATTATACAGCCGCGGTTGAACATGAAAATATAACGGCTTTTCAGTTCCATCCCGAAAAAAGCGGCAATGTCGGCTACGGTTATGTAAAAAAATGGCTTAAAAAGTAAATTTTACTTTTATTTAGCCGTTTGGACATTGTTTGTTATGTATATTTTTCGGTTGTTTAAAGTTATATAGTGCGCAGTTGAAGAAGTCCACACTAAATATCTCAACCCGTTGGGAAGCCCCGAGAATTCCAAAATATAGTCATCTGCTGCCGAATTTAGCCTTTTTATAAATTTTGCGTTCTTAATAAGAGCCAACAGGGCAGAAGCACTTTGATAAGCAGGTTTTGGGGAATAATCGTACCTGAGCAATCCGAAATGATGTTCGGGATTCGTCGGATTGGTCCCGTTATCGCGGTAATCATACCAGATTGATATCGGAATGCCGTAATATTTGTTCAGAAGAAAAGACCTCATTAAATAATTTGCCTGTTTGGCTTCGTTCATTCCTGTCCAAACCGTGCTGTATCCCCACTCGCTCGATATAATAGGGATGTTGGGATTTGACGGGTTGTATTGCTTTATAATATCTCTTATTTGTTTATAAGCCAGTCCAAGATTTATTTCAGGAGCTGTTTTTCTGTAAGGATGCATGGTGACAGCGTCTATATAATTAAGCATACCTGCTTTTGCGCATCTCGTAAAAAAAGGCACTTTGTTGTCGGTTGCCATAGAACCTGCAACGACAAT
>CAZEDP010000171.1:0-3611 GCA_964511035.1 uncultured Gammaproteobacteria bacterium | reverse complement strand
ATAGACACTTGTTAAGTTTTGTTGGGTAAAATTGATAAATTTTACCCAACCTACTTTCTTAACCTGTGAAACAGGTCGAAAAGCATTAGACGAAGGAAATAAGCAAGAGTCCAATCCTAGTGCCGAGTTGCGCAGTACCGTTATGTTTCGCTTTGCGTATCTTGTCTTGTTTTCATGTTTGAGCGCGAAGCGCGAGTTTGAAAACATCGGATTGAGATAACAATGGACGTGAGCAAAGCAGAAACATAGGATACGGAGCATCCGAGGCAAGTTTTTTCTTTTTCCATATTTTTTGCGTCAGCGGGAGTGCAGAGCTGAAACGGCTGCGATGAGCAGTCGATGTAGGCTCAAACTCATTCCCCTTTTTTCAAAACAGAAAATATGGTCGACAGCTTCAGATGTCGAAACATATACAAAGAAAAAGTACCGATAGAAAGGGTTATTGGGGATCAACGTCGGGCAAATGCCCTCCTCATGATGACGGTTCACGATTTTATGCGGTGGTTTGGCGTTGGCAAGATGCCGAATATCTTAAATCACGGCTATTTTGTCATGTTTTATGCTTCGGCATGACATTTTCGGGGGCGTAAAGGGGGAACGCCCTTTTTATAGACCATAAGTACCGATGAAAAGGGTTTGGATATGGGGTTTTAGCGTTGGTCAGATTGCTTCGCAATGTTGATTATTACTAAGAGCAAGGCGTTTTGGCTCGCAATGACATTAATTCGCAGGAGAGGAGGGGGAGCGACCTTGCGATGCTGAAATAAATTCAGCATAACGGATAAACGCTCTGTAAAAAGAGATTCTCACGCCCCTACGGGGCTGAGAATGACATGATTTGTTATGGTTACAACCTTGTGATGAGGTGTCGGGACACGGCATGATGCTTGAGGTGTTTTGGGATTGCTTCATCGCTTTGCTCGTCGTAAAGACAGTTGAGAGTTTATGAGGTTTTATTACGCCAGTTAAACTGCTTCGACTGTAAAAGCAGTCTCGCAGTGACAATTTTGAACCTTTTAAAGCATCATAAAACAGGTAAACAGAAAAGACGGCCAGAGCTGAATGAATAAACGGTCCAACGATGAATTCAAATGCCAGTAAAGGTCATGAGGCGTGACAAGATACAAGGCAAAATAAGTAAAAAGTACAAGTATCAAGGCAGTTACAGAAGATTTTACCGTTATTTTGTCTTTTTGTTCAATATTCAGCCCGGCAAATGCCATAAATAAAACAACAATAAAAGGATTAATAATACCCTTTGTAAACATCCAACCGAGCTGCATATAAGAAGAAAGAATTTCGCCGTATCTTGAAGCATCAGTGACTTTTGATAAGATTGTGCTCAAATTTTGACCTATAAAAAGGTCATTCGCAGGGGCAAGAAAAATTTTAAAATACACAATCATCAAAATAAAAGGCATCATTCCGGCTGTGAAACTTAAAGATTCTTTGAGGTAAACTTTCCAACCTTCTGACGGTAAAACGATAATCAGTCTTGCAAGCATTATAGCCAATATCATTAATAAACCTTCGTTTTTGCACCACGCGCCAAGTCCGGCCGCAATACCCGCCAGAATTAACAAACCGTGATTGCTGTTCGGAAATTTTCGATAAAGAGCAAAAAGTATTATTGTCGAAAGAAAAAAGAAAGAAAGCGGAGTATCTGCGCATAAAGTTGTTCCCGTCTTTATGAAAAACGGAGTGCTGAATAAAACTATTCCGGCTAAATAAGCATGGTTTTTGCTTTTAAGCATTGTCAAAGCCAAATACAGAAGAATCCCCGTGCAAAAAGTAAAGATAAAACCAATAATTACCGGCACCAAGATAGTTTCATGCCCTATATAATTCCAGCATCTTGTAATAATAGCAGGAATAAGGAGCGGGTAGTCAGGATGCGTCCAATTTAAGCCGCTGTCGAAATAGTCTTTCCAGTTATTTCCCGCAGTGAAGAAAAATTTGGCATGCAAATTCCATATAAGCCAAGCATCCCAGTTCCCGAAAGGATATTTTGCAATTGTGCATACAAAATTAAAAACCGAGATTATGAAAGTCAGCAAAAAAGACCACGCTAAAAATTTGTTGGGATTTGAACCGTCTTGTTTAAATTCCGGAGACTCGATCGGGATTTGTTTTCTTTTCCGCAAAAACAATGTCGCAAAAGCAAGCAAAATAAGGACAACTGCTTCAAATATTATCAGTTCTTTTCGTGAATTTCCGAAAAGAAGCATGCCGACAAAATACACCGAAGAAGAAATGCCCAAACCCACCGCCGCTGATAAACAGATTTTAACGAGGAAATTATCCCTAAAGCTCCTGCTTCTCCAAAATAAGGAAACTGTTAAGAAGCCGAGCAGTAAAGATATAAGTAATGATAATGAAAATTGAAGCATAAATTCCTCTAAAACTATAAAACCATATTATCCAAACCGTGTTTTATCCGTTTACGCATTAAATCAACCGATTTGGTTTTGTTTTTCAGCAAAATCAAACCGTTATCGTACTTTTTGACAACAACCAGATTTCTTTTTTCAAAAAAAACTTTTTCCGGAACTTTGCCGTGAAAATTACCGATAACCAGTGAATACTCATAATCGTTATAAACATAAACCGGTATCAGGCTGTATTGAATCAAGATAAACTCCACAGCAAGGCTTTCTTTATTAAAAATTTCACCGGGTTCTTTTTCTGAAATATAACCGACTTTCTTCTCGTTAATCAGGTCTTTACGCAGTTCAGACATGCTTTTAAGAAAAACCCTTGTAGCAACAACATTGGAATTGTCCTTCAAAGCATTTAAATTGAATGAAAGACTCTTCAGAGAAGAAAAAATTGCAATCAGCAAAACAACCGCCGTAATTATTTTTATCCTGAAAGCTCGTCCCATTCTCGCTCCTAAATAAATTTACCAAAGTATGCTTAGAGGATACCTAAAAAGTCTGATTTTTTGGAAAAATCGACTTTTTTAGTAGCCGACCTTATAAAGCTTTGAGAAAAATGTAATTTTTCCACATCTTAATACTTTAATAATTTAAGCATATATAAGCTAATAATTTAAGGAGCAAGAAAGTTTTTCTCATAACAAAAGAGGGCGAAATTACTCGCCCTCTTTTGTACTTGCCAATTAATCTAACCCACCAAATCTATCTTCTTGCCGTTGTTAGGTGTCAGTGCCTGAGAAAATTCATGAGTCTGCCGTTGAATTAGGTTCATTTGTTGTTCTATATTTTCCTTCCACGAAAATTTTGATTCCTTAACCGAATTGTCAATGAAACTCCAGAAATCCTTCGTTATCTGTTTGCCTGAAAAGCTTTTACCGCTAATTGAAGACGATATTGAAGCAGGATTTAAGGCTAATTTATCATTCCCTATTGCCTTATCCATATTTTTTTCTCCCTGAACTTTATCCTAATTAAATATTCGACATTCATATATAAAAACTTTAATAATTTTTATATAAATGTAAAAAAATTTTACATTTATTAATTGATTTATTATTAAATAACTCCTAATGTCTTATAAATACTGCGTTTTAGTATTTTGTCATTGTAAAAATTTACAAAAAATTATAAAATAGTCAGGTAAAATCAATTTTTGATTTTTATTTTACTAAC
>CAZEDP010000170.1:0-3615 GCA_964511035.1 uncultured Gammaproteobacteria bacterium | reverse complement strand
TGTAACTGCTCCAAAAAGAGAATAAAAAATAACATTCAATGCTGATTTGGGCAACTGCCTGTAATTGCCTTTCTTTACTTCACTGATCGTTTTGGGAAGCTCCAATATGCAGGCAAACAGCAGTCCCAGTTTAGTTATTCTGTTTAACGAAAGCATTAATACTTTTCCTAATAACGAACCGTCAAATTTTCTGCTTTCTCGTATAATTATTTCTGTTTTATTTATTAACGGATAATAAATTTCTTTTGAAGCGGTTATGGAATTTTGCTTTATTTTAAATTTTTCTAAAATTTTATCCGCAATTAATGAGTCACCAAAGGATTTGTCAATATCATAAAAAATCTTTCTCCCCGTTTCTGATTTCATCAGTAAAGTTTCAACCGGCGTGCCGGCAAAGAACTTAAAGACAGCTTTGTATTCCTTGTCAAGTTCGTTTTTTGTTTTGCCGAATACAGACAAGAGGTCTCTTATATCTTCTTTTAAGTTAATCAGCGCCAGCAAGCCAAGTCCGACTGCTTTGAACCTGTTATGATCTTTCTCGTTGTTCTCAATCGGCGCGAGACGCCTTGAAGCGGGGAATATGCTCATTACACCCGCAAAGAACATTTGCAGGGAATTGTTTGCGATTTTCTTTTCGGCATTGTTTATTGTCTTTATGAAAACATCAACACCGCTCTGTATCTTATTCAAATCACGATGGAGCTTTTTGTAATTCGCAGCGGAATTAAGATGATTTTTGACAAAAGGATTTGAGGAAACAGAATCATCCGTCTTCTTAAAATCGTATTGGGGATAAAGATTTACAAAATTGTTTCCCAAGTTATCTTCCCTTGTTTTTCTTCCCTTTCCGTGTCATTCTCAGCCCCGCAGGCGCGTGAGAATCTTTTTGGGTTTAATTGCAGATCCTCACTTTCGCTAAAGCTCACCGAGGATGGCATGGTTTGTTATAGTTGGGATTACGACCTTGCGATCCCGTGTCGCAGCACGGGATGACGGGGGTGTTTTTTGGATTGCATCGTCGCTTTGCTCCTCGCAAGACGCTTTGGAACTTTATGGAGACAGATTCTCACAATCGTTTCACTCGTTGAGAATGACACTGATGTGGTTTTTATGTCAGCACAGCGCACTTTGCAAAATTTCGCAACATAGCTATACAGGGCGTACCCCTATTTATATAAAAACAAATTATATTTGCAGATTGCTAAATTAAATGCTATTTATAAGTTTTATTAAAACCCGCGCAATTTTTTTTCTTTTCTTGTTTTATATATTTAGAAATACAAAAAGTGAGAATTAGAGGCAGGTAAAATGATTTGTGCAGTGAGTTATCCGGCAGTTAGGGTTAATAAAATCCAAGTAAAAAAAGTTAGTTTCGGCGATTTTAAGGGTGAATATAAAGAATTAAAAGAAAAATATCCAAAATTAACCGACAGCTTTGAAATACAAAGCCGAATGAGTCATTTAGGACGCAGTGCAAATACGAAAAAAGAAGTAAACTGCGCAATTACTTTGATAAATGAAATAAAGACTTTTTTTGAAACTAATGCCGCCGTACAAAAAGATGTCAGGCGTATAATTAAAGACAGTGTAATTAAACAATGCGGAACAACTTTATCTAAACTGGAGCAAAGACTAATAACTTGCATTAAGTAGCTTTGAAATCATGCTGCCCAAACAAAAACCAAACCCTAATCCCAAAACGGAACCGGCAGAGCCTAAAGTATATGCTCCAATAGAACTGAATAATGCTCCGAACAAGGCATAAGAAATTACATTGGTAAAAGATTTAGGTATTTGCCTATAATTACCGTTTTTCGCTTCATTAATAATTTTAGGCAGTTCAAGCAGAATCATAAATACTAAACCAAGTTTTGTTATTCTGTTTAAGGTCAGCATGGTAATTTTGCTAACAATACCTGCTGTATATTTGACATACTGTCTTTCTATAATTTCAGGTGTGTTACATAAAGGATAGAATATTTTTCTTTCTGCCAGTTCTGTTTCTTCTTTTGTAATTATTTTATTTTTTAATTTATCTGCCAGACTTGTTTTTGCCAGAGTAGTATCAATATCAAAAAAAATCTTTCTTCCCGTTTCTGATTTCATTAACCAATTTTCAACAGGTGTGCCCGCAAAGAACTTAAAGACAGCTTTGTATTCCTTGTCAAGTTCGTTTTTTGTTTTGCCGAATACAGACAAGAGGTCTCTTATATCTTCTTTTAAGTTAATCAGCGCCAGCAAGCCAAGTCCGACTGCTTTGAACCTGTTATGATCTTTCTCGTTGTTCTCAATCGGCGCGAGACGCCTTGAAGCGGGGAATATGCTCATTACACCCGCAAAGAACATTTGCAGGGAATTGTTTGCGATTTTCTTTTCGGCATTGTTTATTGTCTTTATGAAAACATCAACACCGCTCTGTATCTTATTCAAATCACGATGGAGCTTTTTGTAATTCGCAGCGGAATTAAGATGATTTTTGACAAAAGGATTTGAGGAAACAGAATCATCCGTCTTCTTAAAATCGTATTGGGGATAAAGATTTACAAAATTGTTTCCCAAGTTATCTTCCCTTGTTTTTCTTCCCTTTCCGTGTCATTCTCAGCCCCGCAGGCGCGTGAGAATCTTTTTGGGTTTAATTGCAGATCCTCACTTTCGCTAAAGCTCACCGAGGATGGCATGGTTTGTTATAGTTGGGATTACGACCTTGCGATCCCGTGTCGCAGCACGGGATGACGGGGGTGTTTTTTGGATTGCATCGTCGCTTTGCTCCTCGCAAGACGCTTTGGAACTTTATGGAGACAGATTCTCACAATCGTTTCACTCGTTGAGAATGACACTGATGTGGTTTTTATGTCAGCACAGCGCACTTTGCAAAATTTCGCAACATAGCTATACAGGGCGTACCCCTATTTATATAAAAACAATCAATACTGACGAATTGCCCTTTAAAGGGCAATTTTAAAGTTATATTAAGAAAAACTGATTAACGTAGTGATATGCCATTTTTTGTAATCTTTGTAAAAGGTATATTTTGTAACAATAATTTACATATTTTTTAAGTCACAAAACTCAATAATTTCTTCTGTATTATTGAAATACATATAACCTTAAATTAAACTTTAAATGTAAATTTTGTTAAGATTTTAATTTATGTAAGCATTTAATTAAATATTATTTTTTTTATAAATATAGGAAATGTTTTTTGAATGCATAATTAACAAATTGTACCGGAATAGATGAAGGAGGTAAGTATGGCAACCTACACTTATGATGACATTAAGAATTTGTTGAAGAATTCAACTTATGTGGACACGACATCTCTGTCCGCAAACATTTACAATTATTATTCTTCGCTGACGCCCTCGCAGATTGCGGCTCTGGGCTACACGTATCAGTTCGGCACCAATTCGGATGATTTTCTTTACGGCGGTGACGGCAAAGATATCCTCGTAGGCAACGGCGGATATGACTGGATAGAAGCTGGCGCGGGCGACGATATCCTGATAGTACGGTATGATCTCTTCGGTCGTTCCCGACCGGAGAAGCTGTCCGTTATTGATCAGAAGAACTCGCTTGCACATATTCCGGACAAGAGCAAGATCATGCGACACAAGC
>CAZEDP010000169.1:0-3658 GCA_964511035.1 uncultured Gammaproteobacteria bacterium | reverse complement strand
GCCGTTGATATCAATTTTATTCAATACCATTCAACCGAATATATTCTTAAGCTCAAAAAACCTTTATTTCAGTTTTTCGAGCGAAAAATAAAACAAAAAAGAATTGATTACGAAAGAAATTGTTTCAAAAAAAATTTTAGAAAAATTTTTGCCGTTTCCGGAATTGTCAAAGAAGATATCTGCACTAATTATGATATTTCCGAAGAAAAAGTCGCGGTTTTGCGACCGGGAGTAACTTTGCCGGAAAATCCAGCCGAAAAAACCTCTAATGAAATTTTCACTTTCGGCATTTCGGCAACCGGAATTGTCAGAAAGGGCGGTTATATTTTTCTGAAAGCTCTGAACCTTTTGAAAAAAAGAGATTATAATTTTAAGGCAAAAATTATCTATCCCCATCATAAAACCAATCTCCGCCTGATTTTTCTGGTTGCTCTCTACGGACTGGATGAAAATATTGAGTTTTTAGGTTTTCAAAAAAACATGGAAAACTTCTATTCCTCAATAGATTGTCTTGTTATGCCCTCTGTTCATGAAGCCTTCGGGCTGGTTGCTCTTGAAGCGATGATACGCAAAAAAACCGTCATAGTCAGTTCGGCTGCCGGAGCATCAGAATTAATCCTTGACGGAGTTGAGGGACATATCGTTTCTTTCAGTAAAAAACCCGAATATAAACTTGCGGAAAAAATGGAATATGTCTTGAAAAACCACGATAAATTAAATTTCTGGGAAGAAAATGCTTATAAAAAAGCAAAAGAATTTACATGGGAGCGGACTTTTAAACAGCTGCTCAAAGAACTGGAGAGACTTTAATATCGGTAAAATAAACACAGAGGGGCTTAAGCCCCTCTGTAAATATTCTTATTTTGAATTAAACGCCCACTCTCTGATAATTAGAAAGAACGTCAAATAATTTTTGTTTCTCTTCGGTTGTTAGAGTAACAAGCGGCAGCCTTACTCTTTCGGAAATAACACCCCAGTTTTCAAGTCCCGCTTTAAGAGGCGTAGGATTTGGCGAAGTAAACAGTGCTTTAAACAGGGGGAAACAACCGTAGTGTTTTTTCTGTGCTCCTTTCACGTCGCCGGATTTGAATTTAACTATCATTTCTTTAATGTCTTTGCCAACGAAATGAGATGCTACGCTTATAACTCCCCATGCTCCCAGTGAAAGCATAGGAAGAGTCAAGCTGTCGTCACCGCTGTATACGATGAAATCATCCGGTGATTTTGCAACAATTTCACTCACCAAGTCCAAATCAGGGTTGCTTTGTTTAACTGCCGTAATGTTAGGATATGTTTTGGCAAGTGTTGCAATTGTTTCGGGAAGCATATTAATGCCGGTTCTGCCCGGAATATTATAAAGAATAATCGGAATATCAATTGACTTTGCTATTGTGCCGAAATGCTCAAGAAGCCCCCTTTGTGAAGGCTTATTGTAATATGGCACAACCGATAATACAGCGTCAACGCCGGCAGCTTGAGCGGCTTTGCTTGCTTTTACGGCTGTTTCTGTGCTGTTTGAACCTGCGCCGAGTATGATTTTGGTTTTACTTCCTACAACACCCTTAACGGCTTTAAAAAGTTCAAGTTCTTCTTCATGAGTCAAAGTGGGTGATTCTCCGGTTGTTCCGGCAACGAGAATACCGTCAGAACCGTTATCAGCCAAATATTTTGCAAGCTTTTTAGCGGCTTCAAAATCCACTTCAAGCTTTTCGTTAAATGGCGTTGCCATTGCTGTAATAACTTCGCCCGCGTCAAATCTGATTGTCATAATATTTTCTCCTTAATCTTATTAATATTTTACCAAGTCCATTTTAACAAGTTTTTCGGCGATCCTGACGGTATTGAGAGCTGCGCCGATTCTGAGGTTGTCGGCAACTACCCACATGCAAAGTCCGTTTTCAAAAGCCAAATCTTTTCTAATTCTGCCGACATATACGGGGTCTTTGCCTGCTGTTTCAATAGGCATAGGATATTCAAGCTGGGCCGGATTATCCTGAACAACCACGCCGTAAGAATTTGAAAGGATTTCTCTCGCTTTTTCGGGAGAAAGCGGCTTTTCGAATTCAACACTGACTGCTTCGCTGTGGCTGATAAATACCGGAACTCTGACCGCTGTTGCACTTATCGGGGTTTCTTCCGGCAGATGCAGAATTTTCTTCGTTTCGTTTATCAGCTTCATTTCTTCTTTTGTATAGCCGTTATCCAAGAAGACATCTATCTGCGGAATTAAATTAAACGCAATATTTTTAACAAAGGCTTTGTTTTCAAATCTTTCTTTGTTCAGAGCCGATTTTGTACTTGATGCAAGTTCGTCAATAGCTGCTTTTCCTGCTCCGCTGACTGACTGATAAGTACTGACTACAAGTCTTTTAATTTTTGCGTAATCATGCAGAGGCTTTAAAACCAGCATCAATTGCGATGTTGAACAGTTGGGGTTGGAAATAAGCCCTTTATTCCATTTGAGATCTTCGTCATTCACGCCGGCTATAACAAGCGGTACGTCTTTCTCCATTCTAAATGCGCTTGTATTGTCAACTACAATCGCACCTCTTTTTATTGCCTCATGAGCCAGCAGTTTGCTTGTGGCTGCACCGGCTGAAGAGAGAACAATGTTAACGCCTTCGAAAGAAGCGGGAGTCGCTTCTTCAATTTTATAGGTTTTGCCTTTGAAATCTATATCCTTGCCCGCGCTTTTCGCGCTTGCAAGGAATTTAATCGAATTAAATTTAAAATCTCTTTCTGCAAGGATGCTTAAAATCTCACTGCCTACGACGCCGGTTGCGCCGAGGACTGCAATGTTTGGATGGTTCATATTTCTTTTCCTTATAATATGTTTTCTAATCCGTAAACAAATTCATTATTATTAAAAACATGCCTTACGGCAAGGACAACGCCGGGCATAAAACTTGTTCGATCGAGCGAATCGTGTCTTATTGTCAAAGATTGTCCGATTGCGCCGAAAATCACTTCCTGATGAGCTACAAAACCGGGGAGCCTGACACTGTGAATGTGAATGTTTTCAGGTGTAACTCCGCCTCTTGAGCCTTTTATGGTTTCCGTTTCGGGAACGTTGTCGCTGCCGAAGTTTTGGCAGTATTCGCTCATCATTTGAGCTGTTTTTATCGCAGTGCCCGAAGGCGCATCTTTTTTGCAGTTGTGATGAAGTTCGATTATTTCCGCATGGTCGAAATACTTGCTTGCGTTAGCTGCGAACATCATCATCAACACTGCTCCTATGGCAAAGTTGGGTGCAATAAGCGTCCCTATATTTTTTTCTTTGGAAAGCTTTTCTATCTCTTTTATCTGGCTTTCGCTTAAACCAGTAGTACCGATTACCGGTCTTACATTTTGGCTTAAAATTATTTTCGCGTTTTCAAAAATTATTTCCGGCGAAGTAAAATCTACTACAGCATCAACCTGTTTGTTTGAAAGTGCATCTTTGAGATTATCTTCAATAAGAACTCCGCAGGGTTTGTTAAAAACTATATCTCCGATGTCCTTGCCTTTATTTGCAACATCAACAGCGCATACAAGTTCCATATCAGATTCTTTGGCAACGGCTTTAATGACTTCTCTGCCCATTCTACCGCAAGCGCCGCACACTGCGACTTTAATTTTCATAAACATTTTTCCCCACTAAAACCAAAAACCAAGCTCA
>CAZEDP010000168.1:0-3659 GCA_964511035.1 uncultured Gammaproteobacteria bacterium | reverse complement strand
CACTTTAAGAGCAGCCCTTCAAAACGGCACATTCAACGAAGTAGATTATGTGGCAATCAACGATCCCGGATTAAAACCGGAACAAGCCGCTTTCTTACTGGTACATGACTCCGTAATGGGAACATTAAAAGCTGATGTTAAAGCTGAAGCAGACGGAATATCAGTAAACGGCAAAAAAATCAAGTTTTATTCCGAAAAAGACCCTGCCGCTCTTCCTTGGAAAGCGCTCGGCGTTGAGGTTGTTGTTGAATCAACAGGTTTCTTTACCGATGCAAATCTTGCAAAGAAACATATAGAAGCAGGCGCGAAAAAAGTTATTATTTCTGCTCCGGCTAAAAACGAAGACGTTACAATCTGCCTCGGAATTAACGAAAAAACTTATAATCCGGCAGTTCACAACGTAATTTCAATGGCAAGCTGCACAACAAACTGTCTTGCTCCAATAGCTAAAGTTCTTATGGAAGAATTCGGAATTGTCGAAGGCTTAATGACAACAATTCACGCTTACACAGGCGACCAAAGAATTCTTGACGCAGGACACAGCGATTTAAGAAGAGCAAGAGCAGGCGCGCTTAATATGGTTCCGACATCAACAGGCGCCGCAAAAGCTATCGGTTTAGTAATTCCCGAACTTAAAGGCAAATTAAACGGCTTCGCAATCAGAGTTCCTGTGCCGGATGTCAGCGTAGTTGACCTTACGGTTACGACAGAAAAACCGGTTAGCGCAGAAGCAGTTAATGCAGCTATGAAGAAAGCCGCTGAAGGCGAATTAAAAGGCATTCTTCAATATGTTGACGAACCGCTTGTAAGCACCGATTTTATCGGTTCACATTACAGCAGCAGTATAGATTCCAAGCTCACAATGGCTATCAGCGACAAAATGATTAAAGTCCTTTCATGGTATGACAATGAAATGGGTTACAGCACAAGACTTTCAGAATGTGTTGTATTTGTCGCCAAGAGCTTATAATTGAGTTCTTAATAAAAAAAGCGGGGGTATCCCCGCTTTTTTGTTTATCTTAGAATAGTGACATCAAAAAATATTATTTTTATAAAAAGAAATGAGGTAACAAAATGAGAAAACCTATTATCGCAGGCAACTGGAAATTAAACAAACTTGTTGACGAAGCCGTAAGTTTAACGGAAGACATTAAAATAAAACTTATGGATTTGGATAAGGATATAATGCCGACAGTCGTCCTTTGTCCCGTATTTACATCGCTTGTATCAGTCGGCAATGCCATCGAAACAGGAAAAGGGATTTTTCTTGGCGCTCAGGACTGTTATTATAAAGACAGCGGAGCATACACCGGTGAAGTTTCCGTTCCTATGCTTAATGATATTGGCGTGACCTATGTTATCATAGGCCACAGCGAAAGAAGAGAGTATTTCGGCGAAACAAACGAAACAGTTAATTTGAAAACTAAAGCTGTTTTAAGCCATGGTCTTATTCCTATCGTATGCTGCGGAGAAAGTTTAGAACAAAGAGAAGCCGGTGTTACGGATTCTCATATATCAACCCAGATAACCGAAGCGCTTAAAGGCATAAGCAAAGAAGATATCTATAAGATGGTTTTTGCTTATGAACCAATCTGGGCAATCGGAACAGGAAAAACCTGTGACTCGGTTGAAGCCAACAGAGTAATCAAAATGATAAGAGACACAATTGCCGGTCTTTATGACAAAGCATCCGCAGAAGCTGCGAGAATTCTTTACGGCGGAAGCGTTAAGGCATCGACAATCGAAGAGCAAATGTCCATGTCAGACATCGACGGCGCGCTTGTCGGCGGTGCAAGTCTTGAAGCAGACAGTTTTGTAGGAATAATTACAGGAACAATGAAAGTTTCAAGAGCTGTATAGGTTCAAACATTTAATGTAAAAAAGAGCCTGACTTTTAAGTCAGGCTCTTTTAATATTGTTTATTAATTTGCTTTAATTATGCTTTTTTAACAAACTTTTCGTATGCGATATAACCAAGACCAAGAACTGCTGCGCCAACAGCCATTATTCCTTTTTTCGAACTGGTCATTTTGTTAACTAAAGCTAATAAATCTTTTGATTCCATTGTTTTGAGACTTTCAACAAATTCAGCTTTATATTGTGCAAGCTCTTCAGGTTTTACATATTTTACGAAATTCTTTCTTCTGGTTTCTGCAATTGCCTTTGCACTGCTACCTTCTTCTTTAAGTGCTTCATTAGTTGATTTTAATACGGAATCCAATTTTTCAGAATCAAGACCTTTAATCAATTTATTGACTAATTCCTGATCACCAACAGCTTTCGCTTCAGCAATTTCGGAACGAATTCCTTGTTCAATATCCATTAAGGTTAAAGGATATTTGATTTCTTCTACGGGAATTCTAATCTTTGCGTATTCTTTTGCTGACATTTTATTCACTGCTGTTGTTAAAGTATTTCTTAAGTCTTCAACTCCTAATTCTGCCCATTTTTTGTTAGCTAAAGGCTGCGCGAATTTGGAATATGCATACGCTAAAACTGCGCCAACTGCTGATGCCAATCCGACTTTAACCCAATTTAATCCGCCTTGTTTTGCTTCTGCTTTTTGAGGTGCTGCCTGTGAACCTCTGAAGCTAAGACAGCAAGCATCGCCTTCTTCATCACAGCATTTTAGACTTAAAGCGTTTGAAGCAACATTTGATTTCTTCAATTCAGCTGTTTGAACTTCCATTAAACCGACTTTTGGTATCATATTTTTCTCCCTTCGCCAATCTAGCGTTATATTATATACAATTACTTTATAATTACTTCTATATGTTTAACGTCCCTCAAAAAAAAAATTGCCATGTCGAGAGGTAAAAATTTACATAATGTTACAATGATTACTATACTTTTATTTTGGACTAACGTTATATTATATCGTTAAATCGTACATTTTTCAAAAGTAATTAGGATTATTAAATTTGAACACCAGAACTAATGCTCTTAAAGCACTTATAGATATTGTCGAATCGGATAAACAGCCTTCGGATGTTTTTAATTCTTATAATACAGATTTTTTTGGCGAGTTTTATGCTCTGGTTTCAGGAACAATTAAACGAAAATTGACACTGGATTATATCATTGAAAATATTTCCGGCAGAAAAATAAAAAATATCGAAGCTCAAATAAGAAATATCCTTAGACTTGCCATATATGAAATTGAGTATTTGAAAACTCCCGAATATGCCGTACTTGACAGTTACGTCGAAACGGCAAAAAAGAAAGGCAAAAAGCAGGCTGGCTTTGTTAATGCGGTTTTAAGAAAGTATTTGAGAGAAAAGGATATAATACAGTACCCCGATGAGAAAAAAAATCCCTCACTAGCTCTGAGTATTAAATATTCTCACCCTCAATGGCTTGTTAAAAGATGGATAAAGAATTACGGGTTTGGCGAAGCAGAGAAGATTTGTGAATTTAATAATCTTGTTCCCGAATTAACCCTCAGGGTAAATACTTTAAAAATAAGCAAAAAAAAGCTAAAAGAATTATTTGACGAAAACAAGATTGAGTTTTCAGAAAGTCTCATATGCACAGAATGTTTAAATATAGCTCATCAGGGGAAAATAACCGATTTGGCGGGTTACAAAGAAGGTTACTGGTCGATTCAGGGCATACCCTCTGTTTTTGCATCAATAGCATTGTCACCAAACGAGAACGAA
>CAZEDP010000167.1:0-3672 GCA_964511035.1 uncultured Gammaproteobacteria bacterium | reverse complement strand
TCAAATCGTTTATCTTTCAGAACGCTAAACTCTGAAAATTTAGAGGGGATGAGCAACGAACTTAAGGACACCATTGCTGAGATGGAGATGAAGCAAGATTTCTTAAAAGAAGAGATATCTGAAAAATTAAGGAGCGAAGGATTGAGGGGTATAGGCTCTTTAGAGACTGCAGAAAGAGAAATTGGCTTTTTAGGCAAAGCAGCTAAAAACTTCAATCCTGATGAACATATTAAAGAACCTGATATGAGTCTTGTCAACCCTTCTGATTTCCCACACTTGATATATCCTGATGGGAGAATTATGAGAAACTTGACTGAAAGAGCCGGGGACGTGCGGCTTAATCTTTTAGAACTGCCTAAAAGACTTAATTTTAAGAATCCTGTTGTTATTAAAGATGAAAAACCTATACCCCGGTTATCAACCTTTTTCTAATTTGCTTAAGAAACCGCTTTTAACTGTTTTCTAATGAGGACTAACAATTCATTCAATGAATCTTCGGGGCGTTTATCAATTGTACAGCCAGCTGCGAATTTATGCCCGCCGCCCCCGAAATACTTGGCTATTTCACAAATATTAACACCGTTGCTTCTGAAACTGACTTTAGTTGTTCCCTTAATAGTTTCTTTAAGAACAAAGGCAATTTTAACGGTGTCTATCTGCCGTAAACTTTCCGCAATTCCTTCCGTGTGGTCATCAGAAGCCCCTATTTCTTCAAGAAGTTTTCTTGTAACAAAGGCATAAGCTATTGTTCCGTTATTAACAAGATTCATATTGGATATAGCTCTGGCATGCAGCTGTACCATAGCCAGCGGCTTGGTTTCGTAGCAGTTTTTATAAATAGACGACGGTTCTGCACCTTTTTTTATCAATTCTGAGCACACCGTAAGCGTTTCAGGTTTTACGTTATCAAACCGGAAACCTCCGCTGTCGGTTAGAATGGCTGTATAAAGATTAGTTGCTGTGTTTTTTGTGATTTTACCGTTTAACGAATCAACAAGGTCGAAAATGATTTGTCCCACTGCCGTTGCTTCAGGTTTTACGATATTTATATCGCCAAATTTATTATTGCTCACATGGTGGTCAATATTAACCGTAAGTTTAGCATTACGAAAAATACTGAGAGCTTCCCCCAGTCTGTCAAGCGAACCGCAGTCTATGGCAACGGCAATGTCATAGTTTTGATAAAGAGACTTATTCTCGATATTTTTGACAAATTCTATTCCCGGTAAAAATGTATAGATGTCAGGCACTTTTCCGTTAATTAGCGCATCAACTTTTTCAACAGCCGCGTAATTTTCTAAAAGCTCTTTTAAAGCCAACATTGAACCGAGCGTATCCCCATCGGGACTTATATGCGATATTAAGGCGACACTTCTTGCGTTGTTAAAAGCCTGAATGAGCTTTTTTTCTTCTTCCATCGAATTCTTTTGTTATATACTGATTTTGTGATTTTAACATAAACAGGAAAGTAACTATGGATATAATATTGTCATTCTTAGTCATCGGAATAATTCTGGTATTAATTGTTTTTGCGTGTGTATTATTTACAAATGCCGTTGAACATCTCGGAGAAACACTGAACCTGAATGAAGGAGCTGTCGGCAGTGTGCTTGCCGCTGTCGGAACTGCTTTACCGGAGACAATTGTCCCGCTTGTCGCAATTTTAGGGGCTTATATAACGGGCTCAAGTATAGAAAAAGGCAATGAAATCGGTATCGGCGCAATTATCGGAGCTCCGTTCCTGCTTGGTACTTTGGCATTTTTTATGAGCGGTCTTGCGGTTTATTTTTTCTCGCATAAAGGCAGACGTTCGCTTGATATGCCCGTAAATACCGAAATAATGTTCAGGGATTTGAAGTATTTCGCATTTGCTTATTTTATTGCGGTTTCCTGCTCATTTATTCCCAACATATTTTTTAAGCACTTTGTGGCGATTTTACTGCTGGTTATATACGGAATTTATGTGGTGAAAACAATCAAAACAGCCAGCAAAATTCCCGACGGCGGACATGAAGAACTCGATGCTTTATATTTTACCAAGTACATTGAATTCCCCGGCGCATTCCACCTGCCTGCAATAATTCTTCAGCTTTTTGTTTCCCTTCTTGCGATAGTATTTCTTGCTCACTTT
Source organism: uncultured Gammaproteobacteria bacterium (assembly GCA_964511035.1). Classification (GTDB taxonomy): domain Bacteria; phylum Cyanobacteriota; class Vampirovibrionia; order Gastranaerophilales; family CAZEDP01; genus CAZEDP01. The sequence continues at coordinate 1,541 of CAZEDP010000167.1, read as the reverse complement.
TTCGTGGAAGAACTTAAATTTATATCACATGCCTTAAATATTAATCCCTTTATTTTAAGTTTGTTAATTACTCCGATTGCAACCGAACTTCCCGAAAAATTTAACAGTATTTTATGGATAAGAGCAAAAAAAGACACCCTTGCGATGGGGAATATTACCGGTGCTATGGTTTTTCAGAGCTGTATACCTACTGCCGTCGGAGTTGCGCTGACACCGTGGATTTTGACTTTTGATGCGTTCATAAACATCATTATGGTTTATTGTTCCGTTCTTATTGTTTATCTCAACATAGTCCGAAACAAAGGGATTTTAAAACCTTCTTGCCTATTAAGCGGCGGGGTGTTCTATTTGTTTTATGTAATGTATGTAATCTTTAAAGTTAAGCCCTGGTGATTTTGCCACAAAAACGGCACATGTAAATATAATTTTTGAAAAATTAACAAATATGAATAAAAAAATTAAAATTTACATAATTTAACAATAAACTAATAACCAGGCTAATATAAATATACAGCGGTTAGTGTAAAATAATACGGGATAGATTTTGAGGTTAATTTATGTTAACCTTAGTAAAAGTTTTGTTTATATCAGCAATCTTTGTGCCGACGGAGTTGGTTAGAGCTTTTAGCACCGTGTTTTTACGGTTATCGAGCTGATTTATTTATTCACATATTTTCACAGTACAATCGCTACCCTTAATAATTTCTAATTTTTATATATAAAGAAGTAAGTGGTTTACAAAACTCATAAGGAGGCGTAGTTATGTCAAACCTACTGGATCGGAAAGCGGACAAAAAAATATTCAAACACAGAAACGATGAGTTCGAAAAGTATTTGTCGGAACAACGATCAAGAACAACTTTTAACGGCATAGAAGTGGCTGCGTTTTCTTGGTATAAAAGACTTTTGGGGTTAGGATGCAGCGTATAATCGAACCATTATTATAACTTTGCAAACAGCGGAATCAAAAAGGTTCCGCTGTTTTGTTTCATAATAAAATATATGCGGACTTTAAAAATTTGGGAGAGATATATGTCAAAAAAATATCTAAAAGCTGTAAATCAATCAGGAAGCGGAGTTATTGCGAGCAAAATCAAAATTGCCGATAATTTTGTAACCAGACTCGTGGGTTTGCTGAACAGAAAAAGTCTCGATAACAATGAGGGATTGCTTATTATTCCTTCAAATTCAATTCATTCTTTTGGCATGAGATTTGATTTTGATGCGGTTTTCCTCGACAAAAACAACAAAGTGGTCCACTTAATCGAAAAAATGAAACCTTGCAGGGTTTCTCCTTTGGTTAAGGATTCAAAAAGCGTCCTTGAGCTTGCGCCCGGAGTGATAGGAACAGTAAACATCAATATTGGTGATGTGCTAAACTTTGAAGATTAATCAGAATTGCTTTGTAAGATGCGAGAAAAATGTAATTTTTCCGCATCTTACATGATCTAGTGTCGAGGCAAAATCGACGGCTCCTCGCCGCCGCTATTGCCTCTCACATGAATGAGTTATCAAAAGAAAACTCATCGTTTCCTTTTGTA
>CAZEDP010000166.1:0-3684 GCA_964511035.1 uncultured Gammaproteobacteria bacterium | reverse complement strand
AAGTCTTTATCAGAGCTAAATGTAAAGAGACAAAATTTCAAAATAAATCGAAATTTGTTATTACTAAAATATATCTGAAATATTAGAAAAGGATATGAAAGATATTTTTTACACTTCGATACATGTTTTTTAAAAATAGCATCTTTTTTTGAATTTACAGGTATCCGGCTTTTCTTAACCATAGTGCTGTTTTTTTAGAAAAATTTTTATCGGCATAGACAAAAAAAATCACCAACAAGAAAATGTCTATGGATTTAAAATTTTTTTATTTATAATGTGAACTAAATTTGACATTTCATTAATGTAAAAAGACAGTTCTTTTAAAAAAATCGGAGGTAAACATGAACGTTAGAATTGATGATGGTTGCATAGCTTGTGGAGCATGCGAATCAATATGTGATGCTGTTTTTACGGTTGATGACATAGCAAAAGTAAATGCAGCAGGCATAGCAGGAAACGAAGACGCAGTCAGAGAAGCTGCCGATGCTTGTCCTGTCAGCGTAATTGTTGTTGAAGAATAAATTTACATTCAAAAAACGCCCTCTTTCGAGGGCGTTTTTTTGTTCAATTATTTTGCCGGCAGTTCGTTTTTAGCAACGTGCCTTGTAAGTCTGGATTTTTTTCTTGCCGCTGTGTTTCTGTGAAGCACACCTTTAGAAACAGCTTTGTCAATAGTACTGTATGCTTTGCTAAGAGCTGCTTTGATTTTTTCGAGGTCGGCAGCTTTAATTGCTTCGTAAACCCTTCTGATCGCGGTTTTGATTGAGGATTTTAATGCTACATTTTTTGAATGGTTACGTTCTGTGACTTCAACTCGTTTTTTTGCTGATTTGATGTTTGGCAACTTGATTTTCTCCTTTATTCGTTTTCCTGATTTCTTTTGATTTATTTGCTTTGTGGTACATAAAAAAGGATTTAGTAAACAAATACATATATATCCGCTTTTACATACATGAAAAATTATAATACATAAAAAAAATCGGTGTAAAGTTTCTTGCTGGAGAGTACGGAAAAATTCTGATTTTTTGGAAAAATCGAATTTTTTCCGTAGCCGACCTTGTCACTAGATCATGTAATATGCTAAAAAATCTGTTCATAAATACTGCTTGAATTGAAATTGTCAAAAGTTGTTATTTCAAGTTATACTTAGTTTGAATGGTGACGAATAGTTAAAAAGCTCATTTTTTCTATTCGTCACCATGACCCTTACGGAGGTGAAAAATGGCGGAAACGGTCAGTTTTCGACATTTTGACACTGAGCGATGGGGACGTAAGACGAAACAAAAAACGAAGTTTTTTGAATTCGTCAACAGTCCCTTAGTAGTTGAGTAAATTTGACTTTAGAAAGAGCTTATGACCATTAAAAATATAAGAAATTTTTGCATAATAGCACATATAGACCACGGTAAATCTACGCTTGCGGACAGACTGCTGGAAAAAACCCATACCGTATCCGAAAGAGACATGACTGATCAGCTGCTTGATACTATGGATATTGAAAAAGAAAGAGGCATAACAATCAAGCTTCAGGCGGCAAGAATGAATTATAAAGGCAAGGACGGAAAAAACTATGTTCTGAACCTTATAGATACACCGGGACACGTTGACTTCAGCTATGAAGTTTCAAGAAGCCTTGCCGCATGCGAAGGAGCTCTTCTTGTGGTTGACGCCACACAGGGCGTTGAAGCTCAAACACTTGCAAATGTTTACCTTGCAATAGACCAGAACCTTGAAATTATTCCGGTAATAAACAAAATCGATCTTCCTAGCGCCGACCCCGAAAGAGTAAAACATGAAATAGAAGAAATTATAGGCATAGACGCTTCTAATGCAGTTCTGGCAAGTGCAAAGACCGGAATAGGAATTGAAGAAGTCCTTGAAGCAATCGTAAATTACGTTCCCCCGCCGAAAGACACATCTGCAAAACCGTTTAGGGCATTGGTTTTTGACAGCTGCTACGATTCGTATCTGGGAACTATCGTTTATTTCAAGGTCGTTGACGGATCCATAAAAAACGGCGATAAAATAAGGTTTATGGCTAATAAAAAAGATTTTGAAATCACCGAAATTGGATATATGAAGCCTTTCAGGACTCCGACAAAGGCCCTGCATACAGGCGAGGTCGGATATCTTGCGGCGTCAATCAAAGAAGTTTCGCAGTTTGTCGGGGATACAATAACTTCCGCAGAGAAGCCGGCTCAGGAAGCTCTGCCGGGTTATAAAAAAGCTCTTCCTATGGTATTTTGCGGGATGTATCCCGTTGATAACGATAAATACCATGATTTAAAGGAAGCCTTGGAAAAACTTAAACTTAACGATTCAAGCATAACCTTTGAGCCTGAAACATCTTCAGCACTTGGTTTTGGTTTCAGGTGCGGATTCCTCGGTCTGCTTCATATGGAAATTGCTCAGGAAAGGCTTGAGAGAGAATATGACATTGATTTGGTCACGACTTCGCCCAGTGTAGTTTATAAAATTACAAAAACCGGCGGAGAGGTTATAAGTATCGATAATCCCGCAAATTTGCCTCCGCCGACGCATATAGACAAAATTGAAGAGCCTTATGTAAAAGTTAACATAATCTGCCCGAATGATTATGTAGGTTCATTAATGGAGCTGGCTCAAAGCAAAAGAGGAATATTTCACAACATGCATTACATAGACTCGACCAGAGTCACGCTGGAATACGAAATTCCCCTCAGTGAAATGATTACTGATTTTTATGACCAGCTTAAGTCCCGCTCGAAAGGCTACGCAAGCATGGATTATGATTTCAGCGGGTATAAAGAATCTGACCTCGTTAAGCTCGATATTATGCTTGCAGGGGAAATTGTAGATGCTTTAAGCGTAATTGTTCACAAAGACAATGCTTTTTATGTGGGGCAAAAACTGGCAATAAAGCTGAAAGACCTTATACCCAAACAAATGTTTGAAGTCCCTATACAGGCATCAATCGGAGGCAAAATAATTGCCAGAACGAACGTAAAAGCCATGAGAAAGAACGTCCTTGATAAATGTTACGGCGGCGATATTACAAGAAAAAGAAAACTTCTTGAAAAACAAAAAGCCGGTAAAAAAAGAATGAAAGCTATCGGCAAGGTTGAAGTGCCGCAGGAAGCATTTATGGCTCTTTTAAGTCTGGACGGATAATTTTCAATTAGTGGTATAATTTGGTAGATAAAGATATTCGGGGTTAGAAAAATGAAATTGTTAAAAAATAAAAGTTCATTGTTTGCATTAATGTTTATAGTAATTGCTGTTGCATGCATAGGTTTTGCGGGAGTAAAAGCCATTCCGCCAAAACTAAATCTTTTACCGTCAGATTTTGATACAGGAATATCTTGGGCTCAGGCAGTAAAAATTAAAAAGCCTATTATTGTTAATTTTTATATTGATTACTGCCGTTACTGCCAGAAATTTGCTCCGGTTCTCGAAAGATTGAGAAAAGAATATCAGACAAAATTTACCTTTGTTACCGTTAACTGCGAAGACTCTAAAAACAATAAACTTACCAACGAATACGGTATCAGCAGTTATCCTGCTCTGTATCTTGTAAACCCGAAAAACGACAACAGAAACTATATAAATCCGAGTTTTTACGGCAATCCGGCAATCCTGAGAAAAGAATTCGACAGGTTTTACAGGAATAATAAATAACTGCAATAACGGAGAAATTAGTTGTTA